>QMPG01000160.1 GCA_003648455.1 Bacteroidota bacterium | reverse complement strand
TTGCTGCACCATAATTCTGATATGAATTGCGAGGATTAAACATTGTTATCTCATTAACATTATTTTTGTTAATATAAGCTTTAACCTCTTTTCTTGGGTAACAGTCTGTGCCTTTACCCGTTCCTTCAAGGTACAAATCATTACCTGCAATCAACTCTTCAATAATATTTGCACCTCCGTATTTTTCATTATCAGGATTTTCTTCCGCTGCTCCAATATATGCATCAACTGCTGCTAATCCTGTAAATACCGGCACTTTGTTTATTGTAGCTTTTTCAATACGTATTCCCGGATTGGCATGTCCAAAATTGATAAAAACTCCTGATGAACACATTGGACTATAAGTTGCTGTTGTAACCACATCTACTTTTTTTGCAATCTCATCATAACTGCACGTTTCTGACATTTTTGATACTTCTTCGGCTGTTAACACAACCGCTTTCCCATTTTTTATCTTTTCATTAATTTCTTCGTATGTTTTCATTGTTATGCCTTTATTAAAATTTAAACAAAATTATTGCAAGTTTAAAATGACTCTATTGTGTTTCCTGACTAAACAACCATTAAAAAGTCGCAAATTATTTCTTGATTTATTAAATTGATTTTTAGGTGCTATATTGCTTCGCGTTTAATATTCGTTTTAGTAAAACGAACAATTTATTGCAAGCAGCACCAAGGCATGACCATAGTCATTAATGGAAAACTGAAATTAAGAAAAGTAAAATTGAGTAGAATCCTTTTGGGAAAACCCTTAGTAGAAAAATTGCTTAAAATAACCTTGTCATTCATGATATTAAATGTTTCTTTATCATTTCCCAAAATTGGGTTAGGTTTTAGCACCTTAATATTTACCAGGTTGCTAGAGTTTCATTGAGCCTAATCTCTCCACTCTTCTTGATAAATCAAACATCTTGTCAGGCGAGAATATTTGATTTAGTTCAGCAAAGTTAAAAAATTTATTTTATTATTAAATTTATTATCAAATTTTTGACAAAATATAATACCAAATTTGTTATATTTTTATTTATTAACAAAAATTTGGTATAACTTTTGCTTTATTTACAAGGCTTTTAATTTTCTATTCATCTTAAATTAATAATCATGAATTCAAAACATTTTCAAAAACCGTATATTATTATAATTATCTTTTTGATTCTAGTGAGTTTTAAATTTAAAGATTCTTCCAGCAATCAAAATTCAATTATTGACAAACAAGATGATAAAAATAAAAAAGAATGGGCAAAAGTTGATTCTCTTGAGAAAAAAGGCTTGCCTAAATCTGCTTTAGAAATTGTTGAAGCAATTTATAAAAATGCCAAACAAACCAACAACTCTCCACAACTAATAAAAGCTATTACATATAAGTTGAAATTTATTAACCAAACTACTGAGAACAATTTTGGGAATTTAATAATTGATACTAAAAAAGAAGCTCAATTGTCAACATTCCCAAACAATGCAATTTTAAATTCAATGCTTGCCGAGATGTATTATATGTATTACAAAGCCAATCGTTGGAAATTTTATAATCGCTCACAAACTGTAAATTTCGATAATAACGATTTAAGCACTTGGGATTTAAATACTATTTTAAGCACAATTATATACCATTATAAAGCATCGTTAACAGAAAGAGACAAACTACAAAAAATATCTATAAATAAATATGAAGACATAATAATAAAAGGTAATAAATCGAAAAAAGCACGTCCTACTTTATACGATTTTCTCGCTTTCAGGGCAATTGATTTTTTCTCAAAAACAGAATTAAGTGTTTCGCGACCGGCTGATATATTTCAACTTAAAGATGAATTTTATTTTGATGATGCCAACATCTTTGCAAAAAAAAATATTACAACAACAGATACTCTTTCTTTACATTTTTATGCGGTTAATGTTTTACAAGACTTATTAAATTTCAGACTTAAAAATAAAAATGAGGAAGCATTTATTGATGCTGATTTAAAACGACTAACTTTTGCATATAAATTTTCTGTAAACGAAAAAAAAGACAGCTTATATATTTCTGAATTAAAAAAATTACATTCTAAATTTCAAACCAATCCATATTCATCTGAAATATCTTATTTGAAAGCTTTGTTTTACAATAAACGAGCTAAAAAATATAACAATAAATATAAAGAAACCTCAATCTATAAAAATGATAATAAAACAGCTTTTGATATTTGCAACAGAACAATTAATAAATTCCCCAAAACAAAAGGTGCCGAAAAATGCAAAAATTTAAAAGCTCAAATTGAAATTAAAAACATATCTTTTAATCTTGAAAAAAATATTGTGCCGGATAAAAATTTTGCTGTTAAAATAAATTACAAAAACGAAACTAATGCATTTTTAAAAATTGTAACTTATGATAAAGAAAAAATTGAAAATAGCAAACGAAATTATTCACGCGAAGAGCTGTATGATAAATACATAAAAAATGCCAAAACAATCTGGTCGTCATCAATTAACATGCCTAAAGACAATGATTTTAACAGTCATTCTTTAGAATTTATTATTGATAAACTAAATGTTGGGCAATATGTGTTGATTGTAGCCGACAATAAAGATTTTTTGTATGACGGTAACATTGTTTCGTTTGATATGTTTACCGTAACAAACTTAAGTTATATAAAAAGACAAAAAAGCGATGGAACAATTCAGTTTTTTGTGTTAAACAGAACTACCGGCGAAACAATAAGCAATGTAAACGCTCAGGTTTTCTATAGAAAATATGATTATAAAACCAGAAAATCGGAAAAAATAAAAGGGGGAAATTATATAAGTGACAAGAACGGATTTTTTGAAATTAGACCTGGTCAAAACAGTAAAAATTTCACTCTAGATTTTTCTTATAATAATGATTACCTAAGCACAAACAACACTTTTTACTCTTACAAAAATTCTATACGGAAAAATGTTATTACAAAAACATTCTTTTTTACCGACCGTGCCATTTATCGTCCAGGACAAACTGTTCATTTTAAAGGAATTGTGATTGAAAACGAAGGCGACAAAAACAATATTATCCCAAATTACACTAGCACAATATTTTTTAAAGATGTAAATTACAAAAACATAAGCAAACTAAATCTTAAGACAAATGAATTTGGAACCTTTTCGGGATCGTTTCAAATCCCAAAAAACACTTTAAACGGACTAATGCAGATAAAAAATAACAAAGGCTCTGTAGCATTTTCGGTTGAAGAATATAAACGACCTAAATTTTTTGTAAAATTCAATCCTTTAAAGGGAAATTATCTTTTAAACAATAAAATATCAATTACCGGTTTTGCTAAAAGTTATGCAGGGTCGAACCTTACAAATGCAAGCGTAAAATATACTGTTGAGAGAACTCCTTTGTGGCAGGTCAAATATTATTACCCATACATTAACTCAAAAAACGTTATAATTAAAAACAGTGTTTGCACTACAAATAGTAATGGCGAATTTAAAATTGAATTTACAGCTATTCCCGATTTATCAATACCAAAATCAAACAATACTGCTTTTAATTATTTTATTACTGTTGATGTTACAGATATTAACGGAGAAACACAATCTGCCGACAAAAATATTTCTATTGCCTATAATGCTCTAAAAATTGACTTGGATTTGCCTGAAAAATTAAATAAAGATGAGTATTCTTCAACAAAAATAATCACTAAAAATTATAACGATGAGTTTATCCCTGCCAAAGGTGAAATTAAAATTTATAAATTACAAGAACCGGACATAACATTAAGAAAACGCCTGTGGAACAAACCTGATAAATTTATTTATACTCAAAAAAATTGGTATTCAAAATATCCTAATAATATTTATAGAGACGAGAATGTTAATAAAAATTTAAAAAAATTAAATATTACTGCTGATATTAAATTTGATACCAAACAAAATAAAACGGCAACAATTAAAGATGTAAAATCTTGGAAATCAGGCAAATATGTGGCTGAAATTTACTCAAAAGATATATTTGGAAATAATATAATTACAAAAAAATATTTCACTCTTTATTCACCGCACGATAAAAAAGTTCCTTATAAAACTATTGACTGGTTTACTGCAATTAAAGACAATGGTGAACCCGGCGAAGATGCTGTGTTCTTAATCGGGACTTCGTTAAAAAAAGTAAATATTTTGTATGATGTTGAAAGCAAAAACAAAATAATAAGCTCAAAAAATATTCAATTAAAAAACAATCAACAAACAATTAAAATTCCTATTACTGAAGATTTAAGAGGAAATTTCTCTGTACATTTTACTTTTATCTATAATAATAGAATATACAAACACAATGCTCTTGTTACTGTTCCTTACACCAACAAAAAACTTGATTTTGAGTTTAGCACTTTTAAAAATAAACTCTTGCCGGGTGTAAGCGAAGAGTGGAAAATAAAAATTAAAAACAATGCCGGCGAAAAAGTAATGGCTGAAATGATGGCAGACCTATACGATGCATCATTAGATAAATTTAAAAAGAACATCTGGAATTTTAATATTTACAAAAATTATTATTCATCACTTTCGTGGAAAACAAATACTTTTTATGCAACTCGTTCAAATTCTATTTATAAAAATGTAAATAAATACTTTAGTTTCCCTTCTGATACTTATGACAGTTTTAACTGGTTTGGCTTTTCTTATTACGGACGAATAATGTATAAAAGCACAAAAAGAATGATGACCGGTGAAAAATCTGTTCCTGAAGCACTGGAAGAAGAAATGGAAGAAGTTAGTCTCGTTTCTCCTATAACCAAACAAGAAGTTGGGGAGTCGGATAAACAAAAACAAGAGACAGACAAAAAGAATATTTTAAAAGAACTGAATTTAATTAAAGCACGAACAAATTTTAATGAAACAGCCTTTTTCTATCCTAATCTTAAAACTGATGATAATGGTGATGTTACAATAAAATTTACAATGCCCGATGCTCTCACTAAGTGGCGTCTTATGTGTTTCTCTCACACAAAAGATTTGGAATATGGTTTTATCAATAAAGAAATAATTACTCAAAAAACATTAATGGTATTGCCTAACATTCCTCGTTTTTTCCGACAAGGAGATACTATTATTTTTCCTGTAAAAATTAGCAATTTATCTGACAAAAAAATTTCGGGTAATGCCATTCTTCAATTCTTTGAAACATTTTCGGCAGATACTTTAAAGAATATTATTATTGATGAAAAAATTATTAAACCCTTTACAATAGATGCTAATGGGAATACATTGGTAAACTGGAAACTTAAAATACCAAACAATCTCAATATTATTGATTACAAGATAATTGCAAAAGCAGGTAATTTTTCTGATGCTCAACAAGATGTTATTCCTGTTTTGTCGAACAGAATGCTTGTAACAGAATCGCTGCCTTTACCAATAAGAAAAAAAGGCACTAAAAATTTTATGTTTACTAAGTTATTAAATTCAGAGAAATCAAAAACTTTACAAAACTATAAACTCACATTAGAATTTACACAAAATCCTATTTGGTATGCCATACAAGCGTTACCATATTTAATGGAACACAGCAATGAATGCTCGCAAGAAATTTTCAGCAGATATTATGCAAATATTTTAGCGTCGCATATTGTTAATTCTTCACCAAAAATTAAAACGGTATTTGACCATTGGCGAAATTCAAAAACTTCAATTGAGCTATTATCTAATCTTGAAAAAAACCAGGAACTGAAAAGCCTTCTGCTTAAAGAAACACCATGGGTTTTAAATGCCGAGAACGAAAGTCAACGAAAAAAGCAGATTGCATTACTTTTTCAACTCAATAAAATGTCTAATGAGTTAAACAATGCATTAAACAAACTCAAAACAATGCAAACAGCTAACGGTGGATGGTCGTGGTTCGACGGAATGCCCGAAAGTCGCTATATTACACAAAATATTGTATCGGGTTTTGGTCATCTGCTAAAATTGAATGTTATTAATGATGATGATGCAGAGTTAAAAAACATGTTAACAAAAGCAATTTCATATTTAGATAACAGAATTAATGACGATTATCAAAAATTGAAAAAATATTATAAAGGAAAAAATCTGGAGAAAAAACATATTTCGGGAATTCAGATTAATTATTTATATGCCCGAAGCTTTTTTAACAATATTCCAATAAGTAAAAATAATAACCAAGCATTTAATTATTATAAAAATCAAGCAGCAAAATTCTGGACACAAAACAATAAATATCTTCAAGGCATGACAGCTCTTGCTCTTTACAGATATGACGACAACAAAACGCCATACGATATTATTAAATCGTTAAACGAATATGCTCAGCATTCAGACGAAATGGGAATGTATTGGAAAGATGTTTCGTTGGGATATTATTGGTATCAGGCACCAATTGAGACACAGGCTTTAATGATTGAGCTATATAATGAAGTTGCAAAAGATACTTTAGCGGTGAACGATTTGCAAGTATGGTTGCTAAAACAGAAACAAACACAAGACTGGCGAACACCAAAAGCAACAGTAGAAGCAGTTTATGCTTTATTGCTACAAGGAACAGATATGCTGACAAACGAAAATGAGGTTAAAATTTCACTTGGAGATATTAAGATTGAACCAAAAAAATCTAATTTGATTAAACAAGAAAAAGGAACAGGATATTTTAAAACCTCATGGTCGAAAAATGAGATAAAACCGCAAATGGGAAATGTTACGCTCACAAGCAATGACGACCATTTGGCTTGGGGTGCTGTTTACTGGCAATATTTTGAACAATTAGACAAGATAACTTCACACAAAACACCTTTGAGCATTACAAAAAAATTGTTTATTGAGAAGAAAACCAAATCGGGAAAAGTTATTGAGCCTGTTAATAACAAAAAATTAAAAGTTGGCGACAAAGTAATTGTAAGAATTGAAATTAAAGTTGACCGACAAATGGAATATGTTCACATGAAAGATATGCGGGCAGCCTGCTTTGAGCCGATGAACGTCATTTCACGATATAAATATCAAGATGGGCTTGGTTATTACGAAACAACCAAAGACGCATCAACAGATTTCTTTTTCTCATATTTACCAAAAGGAAGCTATGTTTTTGAATATCCGCTGCGGGTTAATTTTAACGGCAGTTTCATAAGCGGAATTACAACTATTCAATGTATGTA
>QMPG01000159.1 GCA_003648455.1 Bacteroidota bacterium | reverse complement strand
TTCCCAAATTTGTTGGTATTACTTAATCGTAGAAAATTAATGAATTTTCTGGGCTAAAACCCAACTTTCAAACTTTGAGTCCACTCCGAAAAGTAAAAAAAGAACGTCATTGCAAGGAACGAAGCAATCTATAGCTTTGTAATTCAACATATTGAGATTGCTTCTCCGCCAGCTGGCGGATCGCAATGACGAAAAACACTTTTCGGAGTAAACTCAACTTTATGAACTATTCACCACTCACAGCTGTCCGTTTTCAATTCTTGTAACAATATCTTCAATAAGTCTGTCTTCTTCTTCTGGGTTATAATTTTCTTTTAAATTTTCACCAAAAAATCTGGCTATTGATTGCCAAAAAAAAGCAGAAAAACTCCCTCTATAATCTTTAATAATTGAATAAGATGTGTTTCCTGTTTCTCTATCTACAAGTTTTATGAGTATTCTACCTTGAGTTATGGTGAGCTTTTTTAGTTGATTTTTATATTTGTTTAACATTTTATTTTGAGCCTGTTTTATACAAAGCTTTTGTTGCCTTTTCGATTTAATTGTTAAAAGCGTATCGTTTAACTTCATTAATTCTCTGCTTGCAATTTTAGCATACGGATACGCTTTTTTAATATTATAAACTAAGCGCCAGTATCTTCTTCTTTGTGCCCGACTTGTGAACTTACGAGGAGGCAAAACAATTATTTCTCTTAAATTAATATGAGGAAGAGTGTCGTTATTAATAATTACCACTTCTAAAAAATGCTTTTTCTTTTCTTTAACTTCTTCCTGAGCTTTTGTACTAAGCGTAAATATCAATAATAAAAATAAGGATAATATGTAATGCTTATTTATCATATATTAATAAACGTAAAAATACCTATTTTATGTAATAATTATTAAATTTACATTCTAATATATTTATTTTTTATTAGAATAAAGTTTTATGTATGTAAATTTGAAACTTAAAATTAAAACGCAAAGTTACTCTTGATTGTTGGCAATATAAAATAACTATAAAAAACAAACATATGAAATTATATAAAATTGAAACCGGAAATTTTAAAGTAGATGGTGGTGCAATGTTTGGTGTAGTGCCAAAAACATTGTGGCAAAAAAAATATCCTGCCGACGATAATAATCTTTGTAACTGCTCAATGAGATGCTTACTGGTTGTTGATGGCGATAAAAAAATTTTGATAGATAATGGTTGTGGTGATAAACAAGATGAGAAATATTTCTCACATTATTATTTAAATGGTGATGACACATTAGAAAAATCATTGCGTAAAAATGGCTTTACGTGTGATGATATTACCGATGTAATATTAACACACTTGCATTTTGACCACTGTGGAGGCGGAGTTAAATATAATTCAAAAAACGAAGCTGAGCTTACTTTCAAAAATGCAACTTATCATACAAGCAAACAGCAATGGGAATGGGCTATAAATCCTAACAAAAGAGAAGCTCCTGCATATCCTACAGAAAATTTAATGCCAATGTTTGAACTGGGGAAACTAAATTTTATTGATGAAAATACAGAAATATTCAAAAATATTAAAATCCGTTTATATAATGGACATACGATGGGACAAGTAATCCCTTTTATTAATTATAATGGTAAAACAATTATTTTTGTTGGCGATTTAATTCCTGTTGTAGCAAATATTCCTTTACCATATATTTCAAGTTACGATTTGTTCCCTCTTGATACTTTACAAGAAAAAGAAGACTTTTTATCTGAAGCTGAAAAAAATAATTACACCTTGTTTTTTGAACACGATTTATATAACGAGTGTTGCTCTCTTAAAAACACTGAAAAAGGTATAATTGAAGACAAAATTTTTACTTTGTCTGAATTTTTACAAACTACTTAATATAATAATTTTTTTTTTTTAACTAATTACTTTAAATTAGTAGTGTTATTTTTTATTAACTTAAACTCTATGACTATGAAAACAATTTTACAAATAAAAAAAATATTCCTAATATTAGTATTCGGGATATTTACAACAAGCACATTTGCACAATTTGACGATATTGCAAATTTTATGCAAGGAGGAACAAATGATGCACAAAAATTATTTAAAGCATATTTAACTCCTTATGCTAACATTTTGGGAACCGACTTAAATGGTGGTTGGTATAATTCTGCAAAAGTTCACGGCAAATTAGGTTTTGACATTACCCTCACAACAAGCATGGCTTTTGCTCCCTCAGCAGATAAAGAATTTGATATAAGCGAACTGGGGCTAGAATCATTAACTTTAGCAACAGGTGAAAGTAATATGACTCCCACTGCTGCAGGAAAACGTGATGATGGTTCAAGATTAGAATATAACGCAACAATTCCATCGGTAGGTACATATAAATTAGCCGATTTTCAAATGCCAAAGGGAACAGGGATTGGAGCCTTTCCTTTACCTATGATAAAAGCCGGTATTGGATTGGTTTACGGTACCGAAATTATGGGTCGCTATGTGCCAACTGTTGAAAACAGTGGCGCTTCTATAGGATTATGGGGTATTGGTTTGCGACACGATTTAAAACAATGGATACCTTTCTTGAAAGCCTTGCCAATTTGGAATTTATCTGTTATGGGTGGCTACACAAAATTATCAACAAATGCTGATATTAGTTTTCAACCGGACATTTATGGAAATGACGTTACTGTTGTTACAACTCAATCATTCGATGATCAAAAACTTGATTTAACTTTTACAAGTTATACTGCTAATTTGGTAGCTTCTGTTAACCTGCCTGTTATTTGTGTTTATGCCGGTGTTGGTTTTAGTTCTACCTCAACCGACTTACAATTAAAAGGTAATTACCCTATTTTAGCTGTTGAAACAAATCCTACAAGCCCTAATTTTGCACATAAAGTTATTCGCGACAGTGAAGTTATTACTGACCCTATTGACATGTCAATAGATAATGTTGAAGGTACTACTATTCCTCGTTACAATATTGGTGCACGTTTAAAATTTGCTGTTGTAACTTTTCATGTTGATTATACTTATGCAAGCTATTCAATGGTAACAGCAGGTATTGGTATTAGTTTTAGATAAAAATATTTTTTGACTAACTAGTCCTAAAAAATCGTGATAAATAATTTATCGCGATTTTTTTATTTTTAAATGATAAAGTTCCGAAAAAATACGATTAGCCCCCGATTAAAGTAGACTCCCTTTAAAATTCGGGTGGATTAGGCATAAATTTTAGCAAGTCTAAATAAAAAAATTATATCTCTCAAAATTTAAAATTTGGGGGCTATAAATTTATTTTTTAATCTAAATACTAATAACTTGGGACGATATTCCAAGTATAGATGTGACTATACCTCCTTCACTCTGAAAGAGTGAGAAAAATTATAAGCCAAAATAATTCTCATTATAAACCATAGCCGTTGCAAGGTTCTTTTAACTAAAAAAGAAATAAGTATTTACATATTTTTATTAATTTACTTTTCATTGCCACTGAGAGAAAATTTCCTCTTGGAGAAGAGGGTTAAGGAGATTGATTTTTTTTCTGCAATTTTCCAAATCTGCGAGATCTGGAAAATTTGGGTTCTTCTATATTGAACCCTTTTCAGTGTTCTTATTTTTATTTCATATCATTTACCCTGCATTTCATACAGGGTTATTATTATTCAATCCTTTCAGGATTTTTAATTAAAATAACCTTCCATCATTTGAAAAACCTGGAAGCGTTTTTTAATTATCGTAAATAGCCGTTGCACGGTTCGTTTAATTAAATGTGGAATATGTATTGACAGATTTTTATAAATTAATTTATCCGTGCCACGGCAATACTAGTCCTAAATAACCGTTAAAGGTTTTTAACAAAAAAACTATTTTAATTAAAACCACAAAAAGATTTTTTTTTCTGTGGTTTTTTTGGTTTTAAATTATAAAATTACAAAAAAACGCAATGCATTATAAAAACAATAAACTTAACCCGAAAAATTCATAATTTTTCTACGCTTAAGAATTACCAACAAATTTGGTGTTTTTAAAACCCCAAATTTGGGTACTTCTAATGCGGGGTTTACTTGCGTGAGCTCACCGCCAACTGGCGGTTCGGTTCCCGCTTTACTTTCCACTATCCATCGCTAATTCATGCAATTTACTTCGTTTTTGCATGAATAAAGCGGGTTAATTTGATTATTAATCCGCTAAAAAAATTTATTATTCATTTTTTTAATAAATAATTTCCTGAAAGGAAAAAATATGATTAGCCCTCGATTTTAATCGGGGGTATTGATAACAAACAAGATAATCGCAGGGAGCAGTCTCTTGATTAGAGATTGAAATTTATTCCCCTGCGGAATTATGAAAAATTTTCGAAAAGTAAGGTTTTTAAATTAATTTTTTTTTTATTTTGAAAATGAAATATTTTTATAATAATTTGATTTTTAGTTAACGCTACTTTTGTGGCTGACAATTGACATTAAGCGAACTCTGGTTAATATCCATAAAAAAAAACATGGAAAATTCATATTTTTTTTAACCACAACTAAGCTGATAAATTATACCAGCTTATTTTCAACTAAATACTCAGCTATCTGAACAGCGTTAGTTGCAGCACCTTTTCTAAGATTATCGGCTACAATCCATAAATTCAGACTGTTTTTATTTGAGAAGTCACGTCTTATGCGACCCACAAAAACATCATCTTTACCTTCAGCAAAAATTGGCATAGGATAATCATTATTCTTAATATCATCTTTAACAATAATGCCTTTTGAATTTTTAAGAATATCAACAACTTCATTAACATCAAAATCTTTTTCAAACTCAATATTTACTGCTTCCGAATGACCACCGGTAGTAGGTATTCGTGCTGCTGTAGCAGTAATTCTAAGCTCTTCGTTATTCAATATTTTTTTTGTCTCATTAAGCAATTTCATTTCTTCTTTGGTGTATCCATTTTCAGTGAAAACGTCGCAATGAGGAATGCAATTTTTATCAATTGGATATGGATAAGCCATTTCTCCCTTAATATTTTTCCGTTCGTTTTCTAATTGCCTTACAGCCTTCATCCCTGTTCCGGTTATTGACTGGTAGGTTGAAACAATAATTCTTTTAATATTGTATTTCTTGTGAAGAGGTGCCAATGCAAGAACCATTTGAATTGTAGAACAATTTGGGTTTGCAATAATTTTATCTTCTTTAGTAAGAATATTAGCGTTTATTTCGGGCACAACCAGTTTTTTATTAATATCCATTCGCCAAGCCGACGAATTATCAATAACAATTGTGCCAACTTCGGCAAATTTCTCAGCCCATTTTAACGACACATCACCACCTGCCGAAAACAAAGCTATTTGCGGACGACAATCAATTGCATCTTTAATGCTAATTACATTATAAAATTTACCTTTAAACTTAACTTGTTTTCCAACTGATTTATCCGATGCAACCGGATAAATCTCAGAAATTGGAAAATCCCTCTCATCAAGTATTTCAAGCATTTTTTTTCCCACTAAACCTGTAGCTCCAACAACAGCAACTTTCATTTTATTACGTTTTTTTTTTTTTGTGAAAAAATTATTCGTATTTTTCAAAAATATATGTTTTAATTATAAATGTTATCATAAAAATGAAAAAACTAATTTTTTTTTTAATCCTATTACCTTTTAGTTTAACTGCCCAAGTAACTGATAATTTTGAAGATGGCAATATCACGGGCTGGACAGAAAGCTATACAGGAAGATGGGCTGCTTCAGATGTTAATCCAATAACAGGCAGCTATTCATTACATCATATTTATAATAGTTCAACTTCTTATCACGATCAAATTTCTTACGATATATCTTCAATAAATGTTGGCGAAGGAACCACAGTATGGAAATTTCAAGTGAAACACGGATATAACCCTACTAGTGGCAATAATTGGGGCGTTTATCTTTTTGCCGATAATAATGCCTCTCAAATGGCTGCTGACAGTATAAATAATGCTTATGTGGTTGGTGTAAATTATACCGGTGGTTCAGACGATACACTTCGATTATGGAAGATTATATCAGGCTCAGCTACGGAACTCATAAAAACAAATATTGATTGGGAAGATAGCGTTGGAACATCAATTGCTGCCGGTTTTGAAATAACACGAACTTCTGAAGGTTCTTGGGAATTAAAAGTTGATACTGATGGCGGTTTTGATAATTTAATTAGTAAAGGAACAGCTGTTAATTCTGAATTTACTAACTCAAATTATTTCGGAGTTTATTATAAATATACCTCATCTGCTGATCAAAAACTCTGGTTCGACGACTTTGAATTATCTCAAACCAATACACCTCCAACAATAAAAAATGTTGAGACTGTTAATGATACAATTTTGCATGTTATTTTTTCAGAAGAAATTGAACAAACAAGTGCCGAAACAGTTTCAAACTATTCTATCACACCAAGCATTACAATAAAAAGCGCAACCTTAAGCAGTGCAGATACTGTAACATTATCTGTATCAAACATGACAACCAATGACTATACATTAATTGTAGATAATGTTAAAGACCTTAAAGGTTTACCGATGGATAACGTTTCTTTTAATTTTTCATATTCTATGCCCGCATCATTTGGCGATGTTGTTATTAATGAAATAATGGCAGATCCAACGCCGGCAGTTGGATTGCCTGAATATGAATATCTCGAAATTTTTAACAATTTTGATTATAATGTTAATTTAACAGATTGGTCTTTGTGTATTGGAGATAAAATTAAAACTTTTCCTAGTATTACGTTAAAACCCGATAGTTTTTTAATAATCTGTTCAACAAGCGCTTATGACAGTTTAAAACAATATGGGAACACATTGGCTTTAATTGGTTCTACTGATTTAACAAATTCGGGAAAAACAATAATATTGAAAGACAAATCAGATAATGAAATATCAAAAGTTAGCTATACAACTGCCTGGTATCACAATACCGATAAAGATGAAGGTGGCTGGTCTATTGAAAGAATTGACCCTGACAACACTTGCGGTGCAATTAATAACTGGACAGCTTCAATCGACGAAAAAGGAGGAACACCGGGGGAAATTAATTCTGTTGATGCTCCAAACATTGACACTCAAGCTCCGGTTTTAGAAAGCATAAAAGTAATGAATGACAAAGAGTTACTCTTAACTTTTTCAGAACCTTTAAAAACTGGTATTGCTG
>QMPG01000158.1 GCA_003648455.1 Bacteroidota bacterium | reverse complement strand
CACTACGTTCGCAATGACGAAAAACATTTTTTCGGAGTAGTATCAAGTTTTTTAATTGTTTGAATTTAATAGAATAATTTTTTTTATATGAAGTATTTAATAACGACTTTATTTTTTAGTTTACTTTTTGGAAAAATTTTTTCACAAACATATACAATAAGCGGAACAGTTGAAGATGTAAAAACAGGTGAAAAATTGCTTGGTGCAAATATCTATGATGAATTAACATATAAAGGAACAGTTTCAAATTATTATGGTTTTTATAGCTTAACATTACCTAACGGAAAGATTAAATTTACAGTTTCGTATGTTGGCTACCAATCGATACAAAAAGAATTTTTTTTGAACAGCGATACAGTAATAAATCTCTCACTTAATCCATCTATTGAGTTAAAAGAAGTATTGGTTTTAGATAATGCAAAGACACAAGTCAAAAGCACGCGAATGAGTGTGGCTGAAATTCCCATACAAACAATCAAATCGCTTCCTGTGCTGATGGGTGAAGTTGATATTATTAAAAGTATTCAGTTATTGCCCGGAGTTCAATCAGGTGGAGAAGGAATGAGCGGATTGTATGTTAGAGGTGGAGGACCCGATCAAAATTTAATTTTATTAGACGGAGTGCCTGTTTATAATGCAAATCATCTTTTTGGTTTCTTTTCAGTTTTTAATGCAGATGCAGTTCAAAGTCTTTCATTAGTCAAAGGGGCTTTCCCTGCACGTTATGGCGGTCGATTATCGTCGGTTCTCGATATTAAGATGAAAGAAGGAAACAACAAGGAATTTAAAGGTGAAGGCTCTGTGGGAATAATATCATCAAAATTAACACTTGAGGGACCAATTGTAAATGATAAAACGTCGTTTATTATTTCTGGGCGACGAACATATATTGATATTCTGACTCAACCAATAATAAAGTATACAGCTAAAAGAAATGGATATGATAAATTTGTAGCCGGTTATTATTTTTATGATTTAAACGCTAAAATAAATCATAAATTTTCTGATAAAAGTCGATTATATTTAAGCTCATATATGGGAAGAGATAAGGCATATAATAAAATTAAAGACAGTGATGGTGGAGATAGCTTTGAAAATAATATGGATCTTCACTGGGGGAATATAACAACAGCTCTTCGATGGAACTATATTATAAATAATAAGTTATTTAGCAATACAACTTTAACCTATAGTGAATATAATTTCCTAACAGGTATTGAAATGCTTGAAAAACAAACGAACCCAACATCAACAGAACATTTCAAGGTTGATTATACTTCAGGAATTGATGATGTTGCAGGAAAAATTGATTTCGATTATATTCCAAACACAAATCATTATATCCGGTTTGGAGTAAATAATATATATCATACTTTTAATCCCGGAGTAAGTGCATTTAAATTTTCTGCCGATGAAGTATCTGTTGATACAACCTTTGGTAATAATGCAATTTATTCAAACGAATTTGCAGCTTATGTTGAAGATGATATTAAAATTACCGGTAATCTTAAAGCAAATATTGGTCTTCATTATTCAGGTTTTTATGTTAAAGATAAATTTTATCACTCTATTCAGCCTCGTTTATCTGTTAGATACTTAATTAATGAGAAAATATCAGTAAAAGCAGCATATTCACAAATGAACCAGTATTTATTACTGCTCACAAATTCGTCAATGAGTATGCCAACAGATTTATGGTTACCTGTTACCGACAATATTAAACCCCAAAAATCAATTCAATATGCTCTTGGTACTTCTTATGCTGTAACCGATGATATTAACATAAGCGTAGAAGGTTTTTATAAAGAAATGACTAATTTAATTGAATATAAAGAAGGTGCAAGCTTCTTTTCTATGACAAATGATTGGGAAGATAAAATTATTCAGGGTGAAGGATGGTCTTATGGTGCAGAGTTTTTTGTACAAAAAAAAGTTGGGAAAACAGCCGGTTGGATTGGCTATACATTGTCGTGGTCAAATCGTAGATTTGAAGGAGTTAGCTTTGGAGAAATTTATCCATATAAATATGACCGACGACATGATATTAGTATTGTTATAACTCATAAATTAAACGATAATATTGATTTTGGATTAACATGGGTTTATGGAACGGGTAACGCCATTACTCTGGCAACCGAACAGTATGTTGTTAAAACCGATTATGGTTATGAATATGTTGAGCATTATGAAAAACGTAATGGATATAGAATGGCAGCTTATCATCGTTTAGATTTTAGTGCTAATTTTCATAAACAAAAAAAATGGGGTAAACGAACATGGAGTGTTGGAGTATATAATGCTTATAACAGACAAAATCCGTTTTTCTTAGGTTTTGAAGAAGATTATGGTAATAATAGAAGAGTATTAAAGCAATATAGTCTGTTCCCTATAATACCATCAATTTCTTATAGTTTTGTTTTTTAGTTTGATTAATGTTAATTTATTTAGATATGTATAAATTATTAGTTAAAAGTTTTTTATTACTTCTTGTTTTTTCATCGTGCTCAAAGATTGTAGATATTGATATTCCCGATAATGAAAAGCATATTGATGTTATTGGACTTATGAATTCTGACAGCATTCTAAAAGTGAATATTAGCAAGAGTGTTAGCATATTGCAGAGTACAGAAGTTTCATATTTTAATAATAACAGTTCAAATACTTCAAATATTGATTTTGTGAGTAATGCGACTGTTAAAATTTATGAAAATAATGTGTATAAAGACACTTTATCATTTACTGAATACGGAAATTATATTGCAAATTTTAAACCTGTTGTTGGTAACACTTATAAAATTGAAGTTGATGTTCCAAATTGCGAACAAGTAGATGCCGAAAATAATATACCTGAAAAAGTTGAAATACTTTCAATTGACACATCAAATGTTTCCAATGATTCATTTGGCGATGATGAAGATATATTAAGATGCGAAATTACATTTTCTGACCCTCCCGATGTTGAAAATTATTATTTATTAAATGTTTCAGGAAAAATAACATATAGCTGGTATGATGAATATGATGATTCTTTGTATGTGATGGTAGATTCTTCATTTATTGATTTCGATACTAACGACCCAATAATTGATCAAGATGCAAAAATAGATAATGCTATTATTTTTAACGATGATGTAATTAATGGTAAGACATATACCTTGAATATCGAAATTGACAAGTATTATTCAGACTCAACAATGTTGTATTTTAATTTATTTTCAGTCAGCAGAGATTATTACTTATATCGAAAATCAATAAGCATGCAAAAATATGGAGGTGGCCCGTTTACAGAGGCTGTTACTGTATACACAAACATAAATAATGGAGTAGGGATTTTTGCAGGAACAAACAAATCAACTTATTCAATTTTAGCTCGCAATACTGATTATAATTATTAATTGTTAATTGTTAATTTTAATTAAACAGTAAATGACCATTAATGACACTCAATAGTCAATAATCAATAATCAATAGTCAACAATCAATAATCAATAAACAATAGACAATTCCAAACTAGTCATTTATCAACAAACAGCTATCGCCATAACTAAGAAAACGAAAATTATTGTTTAAAGCATAATCATATATTTTTTTCCAATCGTCGCCAACAAATGCGGCAATGAGCAAAAGCAAGGTGCTTTTAGGTTGATGAAAATTTGTTATAAGATAATTTATTACTCTGAATTTATATCCCGGAACAATTATTATTTGTGTAGTCGACGATAAGGTAACACGGTCTTTATCAGTCATATATTTATGCACTGCATTTAATGCATCTAAAGTAGTAATGTTTTGATTGAGCTCGTAAATTTCCCATTGTGAGATTTTTAAGTCTTGGGATTTTATGTTTTTATTTTCGAGAATTTTTACGCCCAGCCAGTAGAGACTTTCAAGTGTCCGCACCGATGTTGTTCCCACTACAGTTATTTTTCCAATGTTGTTTATTAAGCGTTGCAGGGTGTCGATATTGATAAAAATATGCTCGGTGTGCATCTCGTGCTCGCCAATAGTTTGCGATTTAACGGGTTTAAAAGTTCCGGCACCAACATGAAGAGTGAGTTCGGCAAAATCAATATTCTTGTTTTTAAGTTTATCAAAAACATTATCGGTAAAATGTAAACCTGCTGTTGGAGCCGCAACAGAACCATTATGTTTTGAATAAATTGTTTGATAGCGTGTTTTGTCAGATTCTTCCGATTCTCTGTTTAAGTAAGGAGGAATTGGAATTTCCCCAATTGCTTCAAGCACTTCGCTAAAATTGAGTTCAGAATTATTCCAGCTAAATTCAATATATTGTGACGAATTATTGCTCTCAATTTTTGTAGCTGTTAAAATATAATCTTTGTTATTATATTTAAATGTGCGAGTAAGATTTTTGTCTTTCCATTTTTTCAGATTACCAACAATACATTTCCACTTGCATTTTTCTGTTTTCTGAAAAGCCAATGAAAAATCTGAAGGGTCAATTGGTTCTAAACAGAATATTTCAACTCTCGCACCTGTTTCTTTATGAAAAATTAAACGAGCCTGAATTACTTTCGTATTGTTAAAAACAAGTAAGCTGTTTTCTTGCAGATAATTGTCTATATTTTTAAAATTATCTTGACTAACAGTCTTATTTTTATACACTAAGAGTTTTGATTCGTCCCTTTTCTCTAAAGGAAATCTGGCAATTTTTTCACTTGGTAAATCGTAAGTGAAACTATCAATTAAAATATCTTTATATTTATTCATAATTAAAAAAATCTTTTGCAAAAATACTTAACTTTGCGACTTATTGAAATTTTTTTAAAACTGAATGAAATGAAAATTAAAACAGGAGATAAAGTAAAGTTTTTAAACGACGTTGGGGGCGGAACTGTTACAAAAATTGTTGATAAAAAAAACATACTGGTTCTAAATGAATATAATTTTGAAGTACCTGTTGCAATATCGGAAGTGATTGTTTCTCAAGAAGAAAGTTCATATACTCAGGTTTCAGAAACTGTTGAACAGGAAGATTTAACACCCACTGAACATATTGAAAAAGAAAATATTTTTTATCCTGAAACAGAAACTGTTGATGATAATAATGATGTGAAAGTTTATTTTGCTTTTGTTCCTACCCAGGCTGATAATATTGTTAATTCTGATTTTGACACTTATTTAATTAACGATAGTAATTATCATATTATGTATAATTACATCACAAACAAAGATGGTCATTATTTTGGAACCGATGCCGGAGTACTCGAAGCAAACACAAAATTATCATTAGAATCATTTAAGAGAGAGAATTTAAACGATTTGCCGGAATTTATTTTCCAATTTATTATTTATAAAAAAGGCAGTTGTGAGCTTTTTTCACCAATACAACAAAGTATTACAGTAAAACCTACTAAGTTTTATAAAGAAAACAGTTTTAAAGAGAATGATTTTTTTGAAGAAAATTCACTGATTTTTAATCTTTTAGATAAAAGTGCTATTCAAGAAGAATTAGATAAATTATCGCAAAAAGATTTTAAAAAGATTATTCGTGAAAAAGAATCAGGAAACAAAAGACCAAGAATAGCATCTAAAAGAGAAAACAAAATTGTAGCATCTGCCATAACCGAAGTTGATTTGCATATTAATGCTTTGTTAGATAGCAATAAAGGTTTATCGAATACTGAAATGCTTGAGGTTCAGTTAAATGAGTTTAGAACAAAATTGGAAGAAGCAATTAAAAATAAAACAAAAAAAATTGTTTTTATTCACGGCGTTGGTAATGGTGTGTTAAAAACAAAACTTAGAAATGAGTTAAGCACAAAATATAAAAAATTGAGATTTCAGGATGCTTCATTTAAAGAATATGGATTTGGAGCTACTATGGTTTTTATTAAATAAAAAAGATATTCGTGCATTCGTGGCAAAAAGAAAAGAAAAAGAGATAAGCCACTAATTCACGAATAATAAGTATAAAGAAAAATTAACACTTTAATAAAAAAACATTCGTGCATTCGTGGCAAAAAGAAAAGAAAAAGAGATAAGCCACTAATTCACGAATAATAAGTAAAAAGAAAAATTAACACTTTAATAAAAAAACACTCGTGCATTCGTGGCAAAAATCTTGCATTAGTGGAATTAAAAAAAACAGAAATATAAAAATGCTAACAAAAGTAGAAATTAATGCAATTATTAAACAAATAATTAAAGGGAATAAAGAGTTTGTTAATAGTCATGAAAATAATTTTTTTGAAGAATTTCAAAACCACCAAAGTCCTTTTATAACAATGGTTTCGTGCTCTGACTCGAGAGTTCAGCCAAATGTAATATTGCCCGAAGCAACTAATAAAATTTTTATGGTTGAGAATATTGGCAACCAAATTTTATCCAGCGAAGGTTCGGTTGACTATGGAATTTTTCATCTAAAAACGCCAATACTTTTAATCTTGGGACATTCAGATTGTGGTGCTATTAAAGCATTTATGAATGGTTACAGCAACGAAAGAAATTCAATTAAGCATGAATTACAATATCTCGAAAAAGCTGATTTGTTGGTTACTGATAGCGCCGAAAACAAAAATGTTGTTAATAATGTTTTAAAGAATATTGACTATCAGGTAGATGTTGCTTTGAGTAAATATTCAGATTTAATTAGTAATAATGAATTAACAGTTATTGGCGCATACAATGATTTTAAAAATGATATTTCTTCAGAATTAGGCGATCTTATATTTGTGAACATTAACGGAGAAACAGATTCCGATAAAATTAAACAAATGCCAATTTTTGAAAATATCTCTAATGAGAATAAAGACAAATTTATTAAAAGGCTAGCTTGTTGCGAAGTTTTATAATATAAAGTTTTAACAAGATTCTTATTATTAATAAACAGGAAATAAGTTGCTTACACTTCTGTAAATCAGAATTTCCTGAAAGGAAAAAATATGATTAGCCTCCGATTTTAATCGGGGGTGTCGATATCCAAAAAGATAAGCGCAGTGAGGAGTATGTTGAATAGAGTATGAAATTTATTGCACTGCGGAATTTTAACCCGCTTTATTCATGCAAAAACGAAGTGAATTGCATGAATGTGTGATAGATAGTGGGGTGCAAAGCGGGAACCGAACCGCCAGCTGGCGGTGAGCTCACGCAAGTAAACCCCGATTTAGTAATACCCAAATTTGGGGTTAATGAAATTCCCAAATTT
>QMPG01000157.1 GCA_003648455.1 Bacteroidota bacterium | reverse complement strand
TTATACGTTGCAAGAGCAAAAGGCTAATAAAGATATAATATTATGCAATGTTAAGTTAAGCAATTTGGTATGCAACCTCATTATACGCAACATCAAAATATCGGGAGTTACGAAGTAACGTAGAGATTTTGTGAGCCTTTGGCTCAGTTGCGTATAACATTAGCATAATCGGAACTTCACCAAACCCTAAATAATTGATAATCAATGTATAAGACCCTTGAAAATGAGTAAGAAAATAATTATGAATACTATACAAAAAACAATTATGTTAAATAATGCTTTATCTGGATTTAGTACAAATACATCAGTTGTTATGAACATAATGAAAAAAATCAAAGATAAGGCAGAGTTTAACGCAATAAGACAGAGTTTTGAGCAGAATTATTCTACTAATTTAATGATTTGCTTGAAAAAAGAATTAACCGAGCAAGAGTTTAGTGATATAAAATCTTACATTGATACATTATGAACAAAAAACAACTACCGAAAGTATTATTAGCTTGTCCGACAAGCAACATAAAATTATATTGCCAAAAAGATTGGTTTGATTGGATTTCTAAATTAGATTATCCGAATTATGATATTTTAATAGTCGAAAACTCAAAAACTCCCGAAAATAGCGAGTTAATAAAATCTTATAATATACCAAACTTAACCGTTTTATATGTAGGTGCAGAATTTAAAGACCGTGATAAATATAATTTACGTGAAATAATGACTTTTTGCACTAACTTAATATTCAAATATTTTCTTAACAGAAATTACGACTATTGGTTAAGTCTTGAAAGCGATGTATTTCCTCCAAAAGAAACAATACAACATTTGATAGCTTTAAATAAAAGTGTTGCAGGATTACCTTATTTTCACGGGGGAGCAGATGAGCCACCACGATTAATAAGTCACGATATAACATTAAACTTTTCAATGCCAAAAACATCATTAGAAACTTTTGGCATTGCAAATGGGGATTTAATGCGACCTTATCAATGCGGTATAGGCTGCACTTTGTTTAAAAGGCACGTTGTTAAAGATATAGGATTATTAGAGTATCGAGATACAGTAGGGGGCGAGTTTCCCGATGCTTTTATTTTAGATAAAATATACCAAGATTTTAATTATTTACCTTTTATAGATAGCCGATTTTATTGTTTACACTTGAATAATGAGGGTAATTGGCGAAAGTTAAGAAGATTTGAAAATTTATAAAAACAAAAGATATGAGTAACAGACCAAAGGTAAGAAGAAAACCAAAACAAAAAACGCCAACAGTAATTAATGTTGTTGCTGTTCGTAAAGAATATTTAAAACATATTAAAGTTTTAAAAAACTTAAAATCAAAATACGAAATGTATATTGAAAAAAACCAAAACAACAAAAATATTGAAACGCAAATAAAAGTTTTAGAATATCAAAAGAAATTATACGGTATTGTTGCCGAAATAAAAGCAAAAGAGCAGTATATAAGTTTCTTTGATGAACACGATGTAAGAAATAGAACTAATTAACTATGTATAAAATATTATCCGGCACACCAAACCAAGTAGAGCAACAATTAATAGAGTTGCAAAAATCTTATTGGATAGAAGTATTAAAAATGAGTGGCGAGAATAAAGTTAATATATTAATACAAATAATTAAAAAATAACAATATGCAAAAACTATTAGAAATAAAAGAGCAACATAAAATATCATATCAAGATATTGCTGAACAAATAGCAAGTATGTGGGAAACTACAACATCATCGTCTAATGTTCACAGAATTTTAACCGATAAATCTGATTGTGAAGTTTATACATTGTTTAAAATAATATCTGCAATTAATATGATATTTAAAAAACGAGGTTTATCAATTAGAGTAACCCCGAATGATGTATTAGATTACGAGGATTATTTATTTGAAAATTAGATATGTTATGAGCAAAAAAGAAAACTATATAAATAATGAATTAGACAAATTGCTAAACGAAGCAAGAAAAGAACATCAAAAAGAAATTGACAATACAAATATATCTGATTTGGAATTAAAAGCCTTTCTAATGCGAACATCTGTTATAGCAGGTATTTTATTAAGCCAAAATCACAATTTCACAATATCAAAAACAGAATTAAAGAAATTAAATCATCACGAATTAGGTGCCATTAATAATGTTATACAATTAATTTTAGATAATCAAGAAAATATGCCGTAAAACATATAAATATCTATTAGCTAATTAACTAATATTTTGTAGGTTTGCATAATAATATTCAAAGAATGAGAAAACCAAATAAAACAATTTTAAAAGAATATACTGATTTTCTTAACAAGAGAGGAAAATTTGGTATTGACGAAAATTATATACGGGAGTTTTTACTTCCTAAGAAAAAGGAGGATAAAATCCAATATAATGTATTAACACAAGGCAATAAAGAGTTTATCAAAAATTTTATATCTGATTTGGAAAAAATATTTATATTAAAATTTGCGAGTTACACAAATAGTGTAAATGAAGTTGTTGTCGCGAGGGCGATAGTTTCAAAAGAAATCTATAATAATCCTGCCTTTAGAATTGATAATGTAAAAATAAGTTTACAACATATCGGTAATTATTTAGGAGGTTACGACCACGCAACAATATTACATTATTTCAAGAGAATTAAAGAGTGGAAAGAAACAAAAGACGTGCTATATCTTACTATGAATAGCGAATTTACAAACTTTATGAGATGTAACTTCGAGTATTTAAAAGAAAAATATATTAATAACCATAAAAAATAAACAAAAATGGAAAATTTAACACAGAACATCATTAATGAAATGGTGGAGAAAAAAGGCTTTTGGTATAATCAAAAAAACCTTAGAAAAGATTTAACAAGTGTAGCGGAATTACTACAAGTTAAATATGACAAACGTATTGAGCTTTTAACCGAAAAATACGAAAAACAATCAAACGAACATTTTGAGGAACGTAAACACCTTAAAATAGTAAATAATACCTTAATGGAGGAAATTAAACAGCTTAAAGGTGGTTTTAAAGACGGTAAATGTCCGGTATGCGGACAAGTAACAAAAACCTACAAAAGAAATATCTATTTTAATATGGTTAAACCTTTAATTGACCTATACAAAAAAACAGCAAATAACAAAACTGATAGCGAGGGTTATGTATCTATCCACGATATTAAAGATTATGCTAATTCGGGGTTTGCAAAATTGCAGATGTGGGGATTTATAGATGCAAAACCAAGCACAAACCCAAAAGTTAAAAGAACTTCGGGAGAATGGCGTATAACAAAAGAAGGTAAAGAGTTTGTCGAGGGCAAACGTAAAGCTATTAAATATATGCTTGTTCGTAATAATAGAGTAGTCGGAGAGCGTGGTAATATGTTGTCAATTAATGAAATTGATAAAAAATTTGTTTATTCAGAAATTTTTAAATCTTAATATTATGAGTGAAATAAAAAAACTTACAGTTGAAAATTCAGAAGCACAACAAACTTAAATTAGAGGAAATTCAAAAAATGCAAAAGAAAATAAATGTTTCAGAAAACCAACAAGACAAAATAAATAAAATGTTTGGATTTTAATTATAAACTTTAAAAAATAGAATTATGGAAATTGTTGCAAAAACAAATCAAGGCGTATTAATATCCGCCACAGAAAACGAAGTAAAACAAATCTTAAATGCTGTAATGGGAGCAGATGAAAAACGAACCGTAGGAATAGGGCAAAAACTACCCGCTATTGATTATGCGGCTACTATTCTTAAAATAAAATCATTACATAAAGATTATGATTTTAAACAATTAATATCTTATACTAAAATCTTTGTCAAAACGGTTGAAAAGTTAAACAGTACGGTTGAAGCGGCTAAAGCAGTTAATTTATAAATAAACCTTAAACAAAACAAAATGTATAAAAGAAAATCAATACCGGCAGTTGAAAATTTACGAGCCGAAATAAACCGAGAAATTAACAGCGAAAAAGTAAACATCGACAGAAAACGATATTTTACTAAAACCTCAAAAGAAAAATTAGAACTATCAAAACAAAAACTTGCTTATCGACAATTAAGAAGAAACAAGCAATTTTTTAAAGATGTTCGTAATAAAACTATTAAGCAAATATTAAAGTTTGAAGCCCCTCGTTGGGGTGGGTTAAAATTAGAACTTACAAAAATATAATATAATGAAAGCGAGTTTTGTTTTAGAGTATGATATAAGCGTGGTTAAGGCGGATAAAGAAAACTATACATATTCAGTAAATAAGTTTTTATCTGATGTTTGGCATATAAAAAAACAAAATAATTATCTTATTATTTACGAGAATGAAACTCGCATTGATAGTATTAATTTAAAAGCAAATAAACCTTTTTTGGTTTACAAAAAACTTGCAGAAATTAAGTTAAAAAAGATAATCACGGATAAGATAATTAAAAAATTACAAGAAAAATTATGATTTACATTATTATAGCATTTATAATTTTAGCAGACGGAGTTTGCTATTTATGGTGGCTAACATCACACCGAGAATTAAAGGGTTGGCGTAGGCTGATACCTTTTTATTATTTATTTATTAAAAAAGATTAAGAAATGAAAACAATAAAATTAAAATCATTAGAATTAATCGACTTTAAAAAAGCGAAAAAAAGAAAAGTAGAGTTTGCCGATATAACCGAGATAATTGGCGATAACGGAGAGGGTAAAACAACAGTTTATAATGCTTTTACGTGGTTATTATATGGTAAAGACTATAAACAAAGCACCAGGCAAACAGTTTATACATTAGACGAAAACAACAATATCATACATCATAAAGAGCCGACAGTAATAGGTGTATTTGATATTAACAACCAAGAAATAACACTAAAACGAGTATTACGTGAAAAATGGACTAAAAAAAGAGGCGAATTAACTCCTGAATTAACAGGAAACGAAACTAAATATTTTGTTAATGATGTTCCTATGAACGAAAAAGAATTTGCTTTAAAAGTAAATGAAATATTAGACGAGGAATTGTTTAAGTTAATTACTTTGCCGACTTATTTTAATGGTCTTAAAACAGACGTAAGACGTAAGCTATTAACAAACTTAGTTAATGTTACTAATAACGATGTGGCAAAAGATAATAAAGAATTTACCAAATTACTCGAAAATCTTACTAACAAAAAACTTATAGAGTTTAAAAAAGAAATAGCAAGTAAGATACTAAACTTAAAAAAAGAAATTGCAAAAATAGAGCCGCAGATAGAAGGGATTGAAAGTATTACTCCTGATAGTTTAGATTGGCAAAGTTTACAAAAAGAATTAGACAAAAAACAAGAGCAATTAAATAAAATTACCGAGCAGATAAAAGACCGAACAAAAATTACCGAACAAAAATTACAAAAACAAACGGATTTACAAAAAGAAATACATACATTAGAAAGCAATTACAATGATTTACGCTTTGATTTGGAAAGTGATTTTATCAATAAAACATCAATAAAACAACAAGAGCAACAGCAGATAAATAGTGATGTATCTTTATTGAATAATGCAATAAGCGTATTAAAAAACGATATAACAAGTAAAGAAACCGAGTATAAAGCCAAAGAAACTGAAATACAAGATTTACGAACAAGATATATGCAGATAGCACAAGCCGAAGCTGATATATCTAATATTGAAACTTTATGTCCGGTATGTAAACGAGAATATGACAAAGAAAAAATCAAAGAAACACAAGAACAAGTAAGGCAAGAGTTTAACGCAAGAAAAGTTAAGCAGCAAACTGAAATTAACGAAAAAGGGTTAAAGTTAAAAAACGAGCTTGAACAGATAAAGACTAATATAGCAGACAAAAAAGCTATCCTACAACAAAAAGAAAGCGAATTAACTAAATTACAAAGCAAGGTAAAAGCAATAATAAAAGAGTTAGAGGAGTTAGAAAAACAACAAAATGAGTTAAGACCGAGCCAACAGATGATTAAGCTAAAAGAAAGCATTGATAAAAAGAAAGCTGAATTATCAAAAATGAATATTCAAAAAGTTGATGTTTCTGATTTAGAAAACAAAGGTAAAATCCTACAAGACGAAATAAAAGAACTCGAAAAACAGTTAAATATAAAAGACGAAATAGACAAAAACGAAAAAAGAATAAAAGAATTACAAGACGAGGGCAGAAAACTAAACGAGCAATTAACCGATTATGAAAAGCAACAATTTGTTGTAGAAAAATTTGAAACTTCTAAAATGACAATGGTAGAAGATAAGTTAAACGATATGTTTACTATTGTAAAGTTTAAAATGTTTAGAAAACAAATGAATGGAGGTATTGAGCAAATTTGCGAAACTCTTATTAATGGTGTTCCTTATTCAACCGATTTGAATAGTGGAGCAAAAATAAATGCAGGTGTAGATATTATAAACACTTTTAGCCGAGTAAAAGGAGTAACAGCCCCTATATTTGTTGATAATAACGAAAGTGTATCAATAATTATAGATACACTTTCACAGTTAATAAAATTAACAAAGGTAAAAGGCAAAAAGTTTGAAGTAATAAATTACCCCGACAAACCCAAAAAGCTAAAGCAAGAGCCTACTGTTACGAAAGTTAAAAAAGAAGTCAAAAAAGAAACTAAACAAGTTCCTGAACAACCAAAAGCTAACGGGTTACTTTTTTAGTTAAAAATTTTGAAAATCAATTAATTAGTATTAATTTTATCAATTAAAAATATAATTATGGATATACCAAAAGAATTACAGGACTTTACAATGCTTATAGCAAAATCACACAGAATATTAGATATTAAAACGTATCAATCTAAAAACAAGAATTTTGAAGTTAAAATTACAGATATACTTGAAAGCGATACATCGGGTTATACATATCCGGATACTCCTTCAAGAATTAATAAAATAAGTGGTATAATAGAAATATCAAGACCAAAGATAATAAACTATTCTAATGATTTTGTTTATTATATAATAATACAGCTATATATTTTGTTAAAATATCAAACTATTAAAAAATATACTAATGATTATTGTTTTCAACAGGCTGATATAATAGCTTTAAAACATTGTGAAGATAAAAGGTTAAATGTTAAACTAATAATAAAAGAATTTATTAAATTACTTAAAGAAACTCCAATCGAACTAAATAAAGGTAGGTTTGAAAATATAATTAAAGAATTTAAAATTAAAAGATAGTATTATGAGCGGAAAAATAGAAATAACAGAATTTAAAACAAAGCGAATAAATTTATATACAGGTGGTAAAATAAGCGAT
>QMPG01000156.1 GCA_003648455.1 Bacteroidota bacterium | reverse complement strand
CGTAGGTACGTCCTGTTTAAATATTTAGAAAGTTTTAAAATTTATCGGACAGCAATAATTATTTTATTATAATCCACCCTAATTTTAAATTGACCCCAAACTTGGGGTTAATAAAACACCAAATTTGTTGGTAATTCTTAAGCGTAGAAAAATTATGAGTTTTTCGGGTTAATTGTTATGTTTTGTAAAAAAAAGTTAAACGTATTATTTATAAAAGCCTAAACAACAATATAAAAAAAATTGTTTAGTCATATTTATTCATTTTACCTTCTATAGTTACATCGGAATTTTTTCTATTTTGTATTTTAATATTTGTAATTACTTCTTTGGCTCCAGCTTCAAAGCAAGCTTCTTGCATTTGTTTAATAACCGTCATTATTTTGTCGTAATCACCTTCCAGAACCGTTTCGAAAGGGCAAACCCTATATTTAATTCCTGATTTTTGAATTATTTCAATTGCCTTGTCAACTATTTGATATGTATCATTATTATTTGTTGTTTTAGGTAATACTTGTACAGCAATGTTTACTTTCTTAGACATAAAGCGGAATTATTTTTTAATTGATTTTTTTTTGTTTTTTAAAAAAGCAGAAATCTCATCATTGTTGAGAATTTTAGTGTTTGTTATTAAAAAATTTTCATTAATAAAATGACCTAATTCATTACAATTGTTTATTGCTTCTTTAAAAATATTTCTAATAGGCTCCTGAATGGGAATTAACGATGCAATTTTTGAGAATTTTTTATAGAATTCGATTTTTTCTATTTCTGCATTGTGATGTTTTAGAGAAAAAATAAGTTCTTTTGAAATAATTTGTTTTTGAGTATCGGTAAAACCATTGTCGTTTTTTGCAAATAAAACAGTAAAATATCTTAATTTAGAATTTTTACCACCTAAACCTGTAGAAATAAAAATTTGATTTTCGTTTAGAATTGAGCCCTCAATAATCATTTTAGATTCTTGTAAAGCTAATATTGACCAATCTTTTAATTCTTTATCAGGATTTTTTGAATATTTTTCAAGTGTTCTGTATGATTTAACATTGTCATCAGAAGCTAAAATTACAATTATTTCTTTTTTTTCTTCAATGGGGGTTTCCTGATTGAAAAGATTTTCTTTTTTATCATTGATATTGATACTTACATCGTTGTTTTTTTCTTTAATATTTTTTGAATATTCAAAATATTCAATCTGAGTATCTATGTCAATTTGTTCATTTAAGATGTTTAATTTGCCCGAAATATTTTTAGTTATTTCGTTAAGTTTGTCAAACAAATTTTCATTATTAATATTATCTTCCAAATTCATACTATTTTTTTATTAAATAGATTTACAAATATACTTACAAAAAATTTGCCAATATGAATTTAGACGAATAAAAACGACAAATTTTCAATTTTAGTAATCACTACTGTCCGACTAAAAAATGTTGAATCTGTTGAACCCTCTGCTATTATTACGTCCCGATGGAACTTAAAATAAATGGGGGTTACTTTCAGTTCTTCCAATATTAAGTCCCTGACGGGACTGTCCCGTAGTGACCAATATGTTGGTAGAAAACAAGTTGCAATTCAAACATAAGTCCCGTTAGGGACGACATAGTATTATCTCGGACAATAGTGTTTAGTAATAATAAATAATTACATAAATAACGAAAAATAACCTAATCATGGTATTGTATTCTAGAAAACAAAAAGTTATTTTTATCCATTCTAATTAAACAAAAAAAATAGATGAGACTTTCGGATTTAAAAACAGGGGAAGATGGTGTAATTGTAAAGGTAATGGGTTATGGTGCTTTTAGAAAACGCATTATTGAAATGGGGTTTATTAAAGGACAGAAAGTAAAAGTAATAAAAAATGCACCATTGAGAGATCCTGTAGAGTATAATGTAATGGGATATAACGTTTCTTTAAGAAAAAGTGAAGCAAAAAATGTAGAAGTAATAACAAAAGAAGAAGCAAAGGGTCTTAAACTAAATAATTACGAAGGTGTTATTGATGAAGACGTTTTAAAGACATCGGCAAGAGAAAAAAGAAAAAATATACATATTGCATTAGTAGGTAATCCAAACTCAGGGAAAACAACTCTTTTTAATTATGCTTCAGGTTCAAAAGAACATGTTGGTAATTATAGCGGTGTTACAATTGAAGCAAAAAATGCAAAATTTAAACAAAATGGATATAAATTTGATATTGCAGACTTACCAGGAACATATTCACTCGCAGCATACTCGCCCGAAGAACTTTATGTAAGAAAATATATTTTTTCAGAAAAACCGGATATTGTCGTTAATATTGTGGATGCATCAAATCTTGAGCGCAATCTTTATTTAACAACTCAACTAATTGATATGGATATTAAAGTAGTTGTTGCTTTAAATATGTATGATGAGTTGAAAAACAAAGGAGCTAATTTTAATTATAAAGCCTTAGGCGAAATGATTGGAGTACCTATTGTGCCAACTGTTAGTTCAAAAGGGACAGGTGTTAAAGAATTATTTGATGAAATTATTGAAGTATATGAAGACAGAGAGCCAATAGTTAGACACATTCATATTAATTATGGAAAAGAGGTAGAGAAATCCATTAAAATAATTAGAGATAAAATTGGAGAAGTAAAACAAATAAAGGATAAAGCTTCGACAAGATTTTTGGCAATTAAATTATTAGAAAAAGATAGGAGTACAAACTTCATTCTTTCGCGATTTGATATTTATGAAGAAATAAAAGAAGTTACTGAAAATGAAATAAAACGACTGGAAAGTAGTTTACTTGACGATTGCGAAACAATTATTACTGATGCAAAATATGGTTTTATTACAGGTGCTTTGAAAGAAACTTATGTTGAAGGTGTAAAAAAACGTCGAAAAAAAACTGATATTATTGATACAATTGTACTTCATAAAGTGTTTGGGTTCCCTATATTTTTGTTTTTTATGGGACTTATGTTTTATACAACATTTGGTTTAGGTAAGTATCCCATGGATTGGATTAGTCAACTGGTCGATTTAATATGTGTTGGAGTGCGTCGTGTATTGCCAAATGGAATATTGAAAGATTTATTAGTAGATGGTATTATTGGAGGAGTAGGGGGAGTTATTGTCTTTTTACCCAATATTTTAATCCTGTTTTTGTTTATTTCTTTTATGGAAGATACAGGATATATGGCTCGTGCAGCATTTATTATGGATAAGCTGATGCATAAAATAGGATTACACGGGAAATCATTTATCCCTTTAGTTATGGGATTTGGTTGTAATGTGCCGGCAATTATGGCTACAAGAACAATAGAAAATAGAAATGACCGATTACTTACGATGCTAATAAATCCATTTATGTCGTGTAGTGCCCGACTACCGGTTTATATTTTGATTATTGGCGCATTTTTCCCAAAATATCCGGGTTTAATGCTTTTGGGAATTTATTTATTTGGTATCTTTTTAGCAGTTGTGATTGCTAAAATTTTTAAAAGGTATCTTTTTAAATCAAAAAAAGCACCATTTGTTATGGAATTGCCTCCATATAGAATGCCAACCGCGAGAACAATTTTTTTGCATATGTGGAATAAAGGTGCCCAATATTTGAAAAAAATGGGAAATGTTATTCTTTTTGCATCAATTATAATTTGGGCATTAGGTTATTTCCCTCGTGATGTGAATTATTCAAAAGATTATGCATCATTAATCTCTCAAAAAGAAAATTTTAATAAGATTAATGTTGAATCTACTGATTTAAATTCAAGTAAACAACATATTGAGTTTGATAATAATGAAATTGAAGAGTTAAAAGCTGAAAGAGAAAAAGAGCATAAGGAAAATTCATATCTTGGAACAATGGGACGTTTTATTGAACCGGTGATCAAACCTTTAGGTTTTGATTGGAGAATGGGTGTCAGTTTAATTGCAGGAGTTGCTGCAAAAGAGATTGTTGTTAGTACAATGGGAGTTGTTTATCAAGCTGATACTGAAGAAGGAGAAACTTTGCAACAAAAAATTAAGCAACAGGTATATACAGATGGAAGTAAAAAAGGGCAGAAGATTTTTACTCCATTGACTGCTCTGTGTTTTTTACTTTTTATATTAATTTATTTCCCATGCGTAGCTACTATTGCCGCTATTAAAAAAGAGTCGGGAAGTTGGAAATGGGCATTTTTTACTGTCTTATATACAACTAGTTTAGCATGGATAGTTTCCTTTATTGTCTATCAAATAGGTAGTGTTTTTGTTTAATAAATATTGATATGATTTTTGATATAATAGCATACATAATTATTTTTATTGCTTTTGCTTATCCTTTTTATAATATTTATAAGATAATTTTTTTAAAAAAGAAGTTAGGATGTGCTGCATGTAATAGAGATTGTCAACTTAAAAACATTTCTAATTTAAATCCCATTCATACTATTGAAACTGACAAATTTTGAAAAGTAATATAATTTTATTGTTCATTTAATAAAAAAACACACTAGAAAATTATTAGTTTCTAAATAATTTTTTTTGATAAGAGAAAAAAAATAAATTGAAATGGATTTAATTTTATAACATAATAAATTTGTCTCAATATCTTTATTGTAAAAAAAATGATTTTGGTGAGTAAATCATTAACATAAATTTATTATATTTACCTAGATTTAGAAATTATTTATACTATGAAATTATATATTGATAGAAAAAAGAATTGTTTAGCAATAATAGCATTATTAATTTTTATTAACATTAGTCATTTAGCCATATCTCAGACTAGTGTTTTTTATTATGATAATCAAAGCAAGGCATATCCCAACAATCAAATAGTTAGGATATTAGAGGCTTCGAATAAAGATTTGTATTTATTGGGGAAGATAAGTGATAGTAAATACCAAGTGAATAAACCATCTTTAATAAGATTAGACAAAAAGGGGAATTTTTTAAAAAGAAAGATATTGCCTGCAAAATATTTAAATAATTTAAATGGTATGATTTTATTACCATCACAGGATATTAAAATTTTTGGTTCATGCAAAAATAATGACAAATATTACCCATATGAGAGTACTGTTACTCCTGATGGAACAGTAAGAACAAAAGAAGCCGGTTTTTCGGTTTTTTCTACATGGTTAAACGATGTTAGATCTATTGACGAAGAACATGCATTAGTTGTAGAAACAAAAAAAGTAAAAACAGGGAAATTTAATATTTCAGTTTATAAGATTAATACAAAAAATAACGAGCAAGAATGGTTCAAGAAAATATCATCAGAAGATAATGAGGAAGCAGATAAGATTTTAGTATTAAGAAATAATAATATTGTTATTCTTGGGAAGAAGTACACTGATGATTTAACTTCATACGTTCCGATAATTTATAAACTTACACCTGAAGGAAGACAAATTTGGAAGAAAGGAATAGATGTACCCAGAAATTTTTATAGTCAAAGTATTTGTGTAAACAGAAGAGGTGTTTTATACTATATTTGTGGTTATACAAAAGAGACAACCGGATTGTGTGAAACCAGAATAATTACATTATCTTCTGAAAATAAAGAACTTCGCCATAAAACATTTAGAAACATTAGTGCTAATGGAATTTTAAGTATTACTAATAGCTCTTTTATTATTTATGGTTCAAATGTTTTAGTAAAGAACAATCGGGTTGTTACTAAAGCTAAATATATAGTTTTTGATGATGAACTAAATGTTCTTTCACAAAAACAACTTGGGCAAAAAGATGTTCCTGATTCTGAATTCTCTAAGAAAAAGTTTTATATATCACCAACAAATTCAGACCTGATAACAGCATTGAAATTATCTGATGGAAGAATTGCATGTGCAGGTAAGATTTACATGCCAAATATGAGAAATATAAAAAATTCACCTAAACGCAATAACGCTTTGCTGTTGTTGATTAAAAAGAATTGGTAGTTTATAATAATATAATTTTTAATTACTATTTTTAATAAAAAACACAGTGTATATGCTGTGTTTTTGTTTCATATATGTGCTTGGTATTTCTTATTTATTTACTTTTTAGTTGATTATTTTTAAAAAAATGAAAGTTAACAATAAACACTATTTAACTGTTTGGATGGAAGGTTCAACAGTTTATCTTGTAGAACAAAATAAATTACCTTTTAAGTTTCAAATATATAAATCGAAGAATTATAAAGAAAGTTGTTTTGCAATAAAAACAATGATTGTAAGAGGAGCAGGGGCAATTGGTGCAACTGCAGGTTTTGCTATGGCTCAGGCAATAATAGAAGCTCCCGATGAAAATTATATTGAATTTCTTGAGACAGCAAAAAAGGAAATAGAAGCAACAAGACCAACAGCAAGAAATTTATTTTATGCAACAAATAGAGTTTTAAAAGCTGCTAAAGTTTCAAAACAAGAGGCTTTTAAAACAGCTCAAGATATTGCAGATGAGAATGTTCGGGATGCAAAAAAAATTGGCGAGTTTGGAAATGAATTAATTAAAGATGGATATAATATTGAGACTCATTGTAATGCAGGTTGGCTTGGTTTTGTTGATTATGGAAGTGCTTTATCGCCTATTTATGTAGCTAATAACGAAGGGAAAAATATATTTGTTTATGTTGATGAAACACGCCCAAGAAGCCAGGGTGCAAGATTAACAGCATGGGAATTGAAAAATGAAAATATAGCTCATGCTATTTTGCCGGATAATGCAGGTGCCTATTTAATGTCGCAAGGTAAAGTTGATATGATGATTGTTGGCGCCGACAGAATTGCTGCAAACGGTGATGTTGCTAACAAGATTGGAACTTTTGAAAAAGCTATTGTAGCCAAAGAATTTAATGTGCCTTTTTATGTTGCAGCTCCTTGTTCAACTTTCGATTTGAATTGCAAAACCGGAAATGAAATTGTTATTGAACAAAGAGAAGAAGATGAGGTTTTATACCAAACAGGTTTGTTAAGTAATGGTGAGATTGAAAAAGTTCTTGTTTGTTCTCCCGGCTCAAATGCCATAAATCCTGCTTTTGATGTTACTCCTGCCGATTATATTACAGGAATAATTACTGAAAAAGGGATTATTAAACCAAGTGTTGAAGAAATAAAAAAGATTTTTAAAACTTGACAATTAGGAAAATGGCACGCAGATGACACAGATTATGCAGATAATCGCAGATTAAATTTATTTAAAGCAGGATATTCTATATTTAAATAAAAAGCCGAGTGGATTGATAATTAACAATAGAAGTCAAATTTTCTTATAAAGAGATAATTTCCTGAAAGGAAAAAATATGATTAACCCCTGATTTTAACCCGCTTTATTCATGCAAAAACGAAGTGAATTGCATGAATTAGCGATGGATAGCGGAAAGTAAAGCGGGAAACCCCGCATTAGAAGTACCCAAATTTGGGGTTTTAAAAACACCAAATT
>QMPG01000155.1 GCA_003648455.1 Bacteroidota bacterium | reverse complement strand
ATAAAAACGCCACACAACACACAATAGAAAATATTGGGCAGATAGTACTAAATTCAAGTACCTTACAATAAATAAACGATGTAGTAAATTGAAAAGTTGTAGTTTTTAAAATGCCCAAAATTTCATATTGCCATCGTTGTGTGGTATTAGAAAAACGATACAGAAATGGATAAAAAAATCATAAAAAGGAGATTAAAATGAAAAATAATGCTTTACTGTTAGGTGTGGTTTTCGGAACTATTATGGCTATCAGTTTAATTACAATAATCTCAATAGAAGCAAGCCATATTAGCATGAAAATTATTGTAAGTGGAATAATAGGTGCTTCTGTTGGAGGGTTAGTATTTGGGATATTTATGCAATATATTTTTAAAAGTGGAAATAAAATACAAATAGAAATACGAGAAGACGAAAATATTATTAAAGAAGGTTTAGCAAGCCATAAAATAAAGATTGAAAATGTTGGAGGTAAATTGTTTTTGACAAATAAAAGACTTGTTTTTAAATCTCATAAAATAAATATTCAAAAACATATATTTGAATTGGAATTGAGTAAAATTAATGATTGTGTTAAATTTAAAACATTTGGAATAATATCGAATGGATTAAAAATAAATACTAATAATAAAATAGAAAAATTTATAGTAAATAAACCTAATGAGTGGATTACACAAATTGAGAAAATCAAAAACACCACACAACAAAAAATATAGTGCATGCCGCAAATAGTTATGAATATGAAAGTTAATACACAAAATAAAGTGAGTTGTACATTGAAAATTAATCGTTTCAAAATTCCAAACTACGCATAGCCAAGACCGTTGTGCTTCATGCAAAAAGAGAAAATGATACAATGAAATTTTGTTAGCAAATAAGAAAAAATGCCACCAGCAGTGGAGCTTTGCGAACTTTAAATCTCTCTTTGTTCCGTTTCGCTACGCTTCACTCCACAAAGAGAGATTTAAAAATAATAGTAAACAGTATTTAGGATTAAAAATAAAGTGTAAATTTGTAACAGGATTAATAATTAAAAAGTGTAAACTAAATTCAGGACGAGACACACAGAAGTAGCGGATTGTTTATTATTTTTTAGCAGATAACTTTTTATTCATTAGTCATCAACCTAAGTATTTTTACCATTCAAGCCGTAGTCTTCGTAGAGTTTTTTTAATGCAACATTATCATCAGAAAATTCCATTAAATGATTTTTACAACCTTTTCGTGAGCAAATGTTTACTTGACCTCCCATTTCAATGTTAAACGGAACCATTGGGGCACCGCAAGAGTCGCATTCTTTTTTACTTGTTATTTGTGATTTGCAATGAGGACAGTAAAATTCTGCAATCTCATCTTTTGGTATATTTATATCTGAAATATAATTGTAACTGCCATAAACTGAACTTAACCGAATTATGCCTTTGTTTGTGGGCGTTTTAATAATTAATCTTACACTATGTTCATTATCTACTAATTTATCATGATCCATTAGAGATTCTCCACATACCGGACATTTTAAATTTAAGGTTACAAAATTATGCATATTTTTAAATTTAATTTATTCATCATAAATATACACTTTTTTGAGGATTAAAGCAAAGATTATATGTCTTTTATTCAATTTGTTACTTAATTAATTAAGAAAAAAATGTATTTTTGTTTTATTTAATGTTCAATAATATGATAAAAGCAATTCCGCTTACTATATTTATTTTTTTTACAAGTATTGTTTTTTTGTTTGCACAAAAAATTGACTATACTAATATTGATAATTATGCAAGAAATACTCCGAGAAGTAATTGTCGAACAGTAAAAAAACTGTCTGCCTATTTAACCAAGACCTCTAACAATGATTTTGAAAAAGTTAGAGCTTTTTATGTTTGGATAACAGAAAATATTAACTATGATATTAAAGTTTTTTTTAATCCAACAAGAAATAAGAAAGTTACTGCATCCGAAGTTTTAACAAAAAGAAAAGCTGTTTGTGAAGGTTATTCTACTTTGTTTAAGGCTTTATGCGATAATGTTGAAATTAAGTGTTATATAATACAAGGTTACAGTAAAGGATATGGTTTTAATCCGCGGGGAAAATTTACAAATACAGATCATGCATGGAATATTGTTTTTATTAATAACAAATGGTATTTGATTGATGCTACCTGGGGGAGTGGATATATTAACGATAAAAGGAAGCTTGTTAAAAAATTCACAGATTATTTTTTCTTAACCTCTCCAGACAAGTTTATTTACACGCATTTGCCATCAAACCCTATGTGGCAATTATTAGATTGTCCCTTATCAATAAATGATTTTAGAAAAGATTCTTTGTTTATTGCTGATAAAATTGCCAAAACAGAGTTTTGTTTTAATTATGAAGATAGCATAAAGAAATTTGAAGCCATGCCTGATGCAGAAAGAAAGTTAAAGTCTGCTATAAGTGCGTATGAATTTAATCCTGTAAATAAAATTACCTTAGGCTTTGCTTATTTAAACTATGCTTATTATTTATCTACTCAAATTAATCAACTTCGGAAAGAAGAAGATTATGAAAAATTATTAAAATTAGAGTATAAAATTTTAGAATATAATAACAAAGCTGTGCAATTTTTGTCAAAAAATAGCAATCAGCAAGCCAAAGAAGCATTAAAAGTTTGTAAGCAAAATATAAAGTCTACAAAACACAACATTAATGTTTATAAGCAAATCTTGGAATAAATTTTAAAAATAAGTTTCTTTTAATGATATTTCTGCTTAACCCGAAAAATTCATAATTTTTCTACGCTTAAGAATTACCAAAAAATTGGGGGGGTACTTGCGTTATCTCACCGCCAGCTGGCGGTTCGGTTCCCGCTTTACTTTCCACTATCCATCGCTAATTCATGCAATTTACTTCGTTTTTGCTTGAATAAAGCGACTTAATAAACATTTGCTCTTTCTTATTACAAATATGAAAGAGCAAATTTAGCTTAAAGACCTGATTTGTAGTTATTTTTTTAGTTTGTAATATTCAGTTATTAAACCTTCGCGATAAGCAAAAAGTAACATTTCCAGTTCCTTAATTTGTTTTTTAATTTCTTTTCCTATATCAGTATCGCCAACTTTTTTGCGAGTAGTATTTTGTTCAAGTATCTGTTGAGAAGAGAAAATATCTTTATCTTTTTCAATAGCTTCTTTTGTTGAAACAAATGGTTTATGAGTAACTAGAATTAAACCGTATGAGTTATAAATTAAGGTACAACCTGCAATTCCTGTAACAGGTTGATAAGCTTTTGCCAAACCTCCGTCGATAACAATTAATTTGCCGTTTGCTTTTACAGGATTCTCACCTTTGCGGTATTTTACGGGAATATGACCGTTAATAATATGTGATGTTTCGGGGTTGAGATCAAACTCTTTAAGAATTTTGTCAACTGTTTTCACATCGTCTCTTAGGTCAAAATAAGGATTTGGTACTTCAACATGAGTTTTTTTATCGTCAATAAAATATCTCTCAAAAGTAGCCATTTTAGATTTCCCAAATAAAGGAGAATCTGGTCCTGACCATAAATACCACATATAGTCAATTTCGTAACTGCTTGGAATGTTGTTAATTTTATTAAAATAACAACGTCTTGTAATTTGGTCTAATTTGTCAACAAGAGATTTTCCGTAATATTTTTTATCTAATATTTTTATCTTTTTAAAAGAACCGTCTTTATTAAGAGGAATACACCCGTGATAAAGAAGGTTTGAGTTGTATACTAAATACATGCTCCCTTTATCAAACAAAAATTTTATATGTTTCTGAAGTTTTTCACTGTTTAAGAAAGAAAATTTTAATCTGTTAATAACTTCATTTTCTTCTTTTGTTAGTTTGTAAGGGTTTTTTGGATCAATAGTTGGAAAATTTGTATCGTTTAGTTTATAAGTTTCGCCATCTAATTCAATTGTTCCTTTTTCATAATCAATTTTATCTAACAAAAGTCTATCATTCATCTCAAATTGAGGATTCTGTTTAATAATTTGAGCCTCAAGCTTAAACTGAATAATTGAGATAGCTTTGTGTATTCTGCTAATTAAATCTATTTGTTTTTTTGTGTACTCGTAATTTCCTGTAAGCTTAGGATAAAATTTTTCGCAAGGGTCATTCTGATATACCTCTAAAGCAAAAGTAGCAAGAGGAAGAGTGTTAATTCCATAACTTTCTTCAATTGTTCTTAAATTATCGTAACGTGCAGCAATACGCAAAACTGTTGCAATATAAGCTTTACAACCTAAAGCAGCACCCATCCAAACAATATCATGATTTCCCCATTGAATATCTAAAGAGTTATGAGCCATAAGTTCGTCCATAACCTTGTCGGGACTTTCTCCACGATCATAAATATCACCAACTATATGTAATCTGTCAATACTTAAATTGCGAATTAATGTACAAATTGCAATAATAAAAGCATTGGCTCTTTCAGTACTAATTATTGAATTAATAATACCATTATAATAGTCTTGTTTATTAACAGCAGATTCTTTTTCGTGTAATAATTCTTCAATAACATAGGCAAAATCTTTTGGAAGCGATTTTCTTACTTTTGAGCGAGTATATTTTGACGAAACTGATCTGCATACCTCGATTAAGCGAAGTAATGTTAAACGATACCATTCCTTAGGATTTTGCTCTTCACGTAAAACAATTTTTAATTTCCGTTTGGGATAAAAAATAAGAGTTGCTAAAGCCTTCTTTTCTTTAGTACGCATACTATCTTTAAAAATATCGTTAATCTTGCGCATTATTACTCCCGAAGCATTATTTAGAATATGAGTAAAGGCTTCATATTCACCATGTATATCTGACATATAATGCTCTGTCCCTTTAGGAAGATTTAAAATAGAATATAGATTGATTATCTCAGTACTTGCTTTTTGGATTGTTGGGTAATTTTTTGATAATAACTCCAAATAATGTAAATCAGTTTCGCTTAGATTCATCCTAATAAAGTTTATTGATTTTTACAGTACTAATTTAGTAATTAAATTTAAATTTTGTAATTATAATTATATGTTTAACAAAAGCAATTTTTTTATTAAATAATAGTTAAAAAGATGAAAGAAAAGTTTATTTTTTTTCTTAAGTTTAATAAATCATTTTTAATAAAGAAAACAAATGAAATCTCAATTATTTACTGAACAAGAGAGAACTCAAATTGTAAAAAAATATCAACGCTTATTAAGTAGCTGTAACATTTTTCTTGAGAAAAATGATGTGCAATTAATTCGAATGGCTTTAGATATTGCAATTGATGCTCACAAAAACATCAGGAGAAACAATAGAGAACCATATATTTTACATCTTATTTCTGTTGCACAAATTGTAGTAGAAGAAATAGGTCTTTCTACAACATCAATTATTTGTTCATTATTGTACGATGTTGTTAAAGAGAAAAGTATTACAATAGAAGAACTTGAAATAAAATTCGGTAAATCTGTTTCATACATAATAAAAGGACTAATTAAAATTTCGAAGTTAAACACTGAAAAAATTCCGTTACATGCAGAAAATTTTATATCACTTCTGTTATCATTTACCGATGATGTAAGAGTTGTATTAATTGAACTTGCAAATAATTTATATTGTTTAAGAAATTATGAAGCTTATTCAGATAGTGAACAAAAACAGATTTTGATTGAGACAATTAATTTATATGCACCTATTGCCCATCGTTTAGGTTTGTATAATATCAAAACCGAGCTCGAAGATTTGTCGATGAAATATACCGAACCGGAAACATATAAAACAATCTTAAACAAATTAAAAGAAACCAAAAGTAAGAGAGAGAAGTATGTAAAAACTTTTATTGAGCCAATTGACAAAGAGTTAAAGCAATTGGGTTATGATTGCGAAATAAAAGGACGTTCCAAGTCGGTTTATTCAATATGGAAGAAAATGAAAAAACAAGGAGTTCCATTTGAGGAAGTGTATGATATATTTGCAATAAGAATAATAATAAACAACAGTAAAGATGAGAAAGCCGATTGTTGGAATATTTATTCAATAATCACAAATTATTATCAGCCAAATACTGAGCGCTTGCGCGATTGGATAAGCGTTCCTAAAAGTAATGGATATGAAGCATTGCATACAACAGTTGCTGCAACTGAAAATATGTGGATTGAGGTTCAGATAAGAACAAGAAGAATGGATGATATAGCCGAGAAAGGTCTTGCAGCGCATTGGAAATATAAAGAATCTTCAAAAAATCAAGCCCATGATGATTGGCTGAAAAAGGTAAGAGACATAATTTCAACAAAAAAGATTGCGACAATTGATAAATCTAATAAATACTCATCTGACGTATATCTTTTTACTCCAAATGGTGATATAAAGAAGTTAAAAGCAGGCGCAACAGTACTTGATTTTGCTTATGCAGTTCACTCAAATGTAGGTGATACCTGCACCGGAGCAAAAGTTAACGATAAGATTGTTCCAATAAAACATATTTTGAGTAACGGCGACAGAGTAGAAATACTGACTTCGAAAAGACAAACACCAAAAATTGATTGGTTATCTTTTGCAATATCGACAAGGGCAAAAAATAAGATCAAACGAGCAATAAGAGAAATTGACTATCAAGATGCCGAAGAAGGTAAAGATATATTGAAACGAAAATTTAAGCATTTAAAAATTGATTTTAATGACGAGAATGTATATAAATTGGTTAATCATTTTAAATTTAAAAATATTCTTGAGCTATATCAAAATGTAGGAAGCAATAGAATTGATTTTATTCAAATAAAAGAATTTTTCAATCTCTTAGAGACAAAAGAACTAAGAAAAATTGAGAAAAAAACAATCGAAAAAGAAAGTCAAGAAGAACAACAACTTGATAAGTATTTGTTTTCGGACAAAGATTTTGATAAAATTGATTTTAGCCTTGCTAATTGCTGTAAACCAAAATCGGGAGACAAAATATTTGGGTTTGTTACTGTAAATAAAGGAATTACAATACATAAGAAAAATTGTCCAAATGCATCGTATATGATTAAAAATTTCCCTTATAGAATTATAAAAATTAAATGGTCGAAAAAGGGGAAAAATAATATCGAAGTTATTAACACGAAAAATTCATAATTTTTCTACGCTTAAGAATTACCAACAAATTTGGTGTTTTTAATAAGCCCAAATTTGGGTACTTCTAATGCGGGGTTTACTTGCGTGAGCTCACCGCCAGCTAGCGGTTCGGTTCCCGCTTTACTTCCCACTATCCATCGCTAATTCATGCAATTCACTTCGTTTTTACATAAATAAAGCGGGTTAAGTGTTTCAACTGTTTTTATTTCAATTACTACTTTTTCTTCAACTAATAAATCTATTCTATATCCATGGTATAGTTTTACTTCTTTATAAACAATTGGCATTGGTTTTACTT
>QMPG01000154.1 GCA_003648455.1 Bacteroidota bacterium | reverse complement strand
TTTTTGTATGAATAAAGCGGGTTAAATTACTGACAGTAAAAATAAAAAAAATTGCCAGGTCTCAATAATTTAAAATCACGTCTTTTACAGATGACTTATAAAATAAACATTAAACTTTTATTTTTTTTATTGAGAGAATGTTAATTATTTTTTACTTTTGTCCAAATTAAATTTTATATATAAAATTATGAACAATTCAGACGCTCAACTTAATTTCAATTCAAGCAATATTATTATTTTTGCATACAAAAAAAGAAAACCATTATTAATAATTACATCTATTGCAATTATTGTTTCAATTATTGTTTCATACACAATAACACCTCGCTACGAATCATCTGTAATATTATTTCCCACATCATCAAGTTCAATCTCACAAGATTTGTTAAGAGACAATGTTTCGTCGAAAGACATATTAAAATTTGGTGAAGAAGAGGAGGTTGAGCAATTGTTACAGGTATTGCATTCAGATGAAATTAAAAATACAATAATAAAAAAATACAATTTATTTCAACACTATAATATTGATACAGCCTCAGCTTATCCGTTAACAAAACTTAACAAAGAGTTTAATAAAAATTTCTCTTTCTCTCCAACTAAGTTTATGTCGATAGAAATTAAAGTTCTTGATACAGATCCCAAATTAGCAGCAGACATGGCTAACGATGTAGCGTCACTTATTGACACCACAATGAATAATATGCAAAGAGAAAGAGCCTTTAAAGCACTTAAGATTGTTGAAAAGCAATATTTTTCTTTAAAAAACCAAATTCAAATACTTGAAGATTCTCTTCAGGGAATGCGAAAATACGGAGTTCTTGAATATGAAAAACAATCGGAAGTAATTAGCGATGGTTATGCACAAGCAATTATTGCAGATAATACAAAAGCTGCGAATAAATTAAAACAACAACTTGATATCTTGGCAAAATACGGAGGACCTTTTGTATCAATTACAAATTATCTGGAATTTGAAAAAAAACAATTAAGCTCTCTAAAAGAAAGATATGCCGAAGCTCAAGTAGATGCTTATCAGAATTTGCCTCATAAATTTATTGTAAATAATGCTCAAATTGCCGAAAAAAAATCATTTCCGGTTCGATGGTTAATTGTTACTATATCAACAATATCAACTTTTATTCTAACTTTGCTGTTGCTGCTTATTGTTGATAATTTTAAAAAAACCGAAATTTTTAAAGACATATAAATTTAAATTATTTACTTTAACTTTTTGTAAATAATTTATCTGTTTTTTTCGAGAAGGAAATAATAACACAATGAAATTTAAAAGGAAACTCTGCTGAATTTTAGGCGAAAAAATAATTCAACAATTTAGTTTCATGTTAATTTCAAAATGCTCAAACACAAATAAATGAAAGATAAAAATAACAAATGGGTTTACATCATTTCTTTACTTTTTATTGCAATAAATGCTTTTTTTATTTCAAAAGAAATGTATTTATTTTGTGTTTTACCTGTAGCTCTTTTAATAATAATTTTAGCATTTTTTTATTACGATAAATTATTATTGTTAATAGTTTTTCTCACCCCTCTTTCAATTCCTTTGCACGAATTGTATGAAAATTTAGATTTTGATATGAACTTGCCTACAGAGCCATTACTTGTAGGATTGACAATTATTCTTATATTCAAATTCATGCTTGACAAATCGTTTGACAAAAAAATTCTTTATCATCCGGTTTCAATTGCAATTTATTTTAACTTAATATGGTTATTGATTACATCAATAACCAGCTCTATGCCAATTGTATCTTTTAAATTTTTGTTTTCCCATCTTTGGTTTGTAATACCTCTGTTTTTTCTAACAACGCAAATATTTAAAGATAAGAGAAATTTCTACCGATATTTCTGGCTTTACATTATTCCATTAATAATAGTAATATTTTATGCTATAACGAGACATGCACAATATGGTTTGCTTGATAAAAAAATTGCACATTGGGCAGCAAATCCTTTTTATAAAGACCACACTTCATATGGAGCAATTTTAGCAATGTTTATTCCTGTTCTTGCCGGTTTTGCAACAAATAAAAATACTACTCAAAAAAAACGGATATTAATATGGGCTATTTTTATGATATTCACCTTTGCATTGCTATTATCATATTCACGAGCAGCATGGGTTGGCGTTATTGGTGCAATTGGAGTATGGATTATCATTAAATTGAAAGTTAAATTTAGAACCGTTGCAATACTTGCAGGCTTCATTTTTTTGTTGGGTTTTGCATTTCAGACACAAATTTTAATGCAACTCAAAAGAAACAAGCAAGATTCCTCGGTTAATGTTGAAAATCACATTAAATCTATTTCAAATGTATCTTCTGATGCCTCAAACCTTGAACGAATAAATCGATGGAACTGTGCAATAAGAATGTTTAAAAAGAAGCCTATTTTTGGATGGGGACCGGGAACATACATGTTTAAATATGCCCCCTTTCAACTATCATATGAAAAAACAATTATTAGCACAAACGAAGGGAATCGTGGAAATGCTCACAGCGAATATCTCGGACCACTTGCAGAATCCGGTATTTTTGGAATGATTTCAATTCTCTTAATAATTATTACAACTATTTATACTGCTGTAACCATTTATTCAAAATCAAAAAACAAACAAGTTAAAAATTTATCTCTAATATCTTTATTAGGATTAACAACATATTATATACACGGATTTTTGAATAACTTTTTAGATATGGATAAAGCTGCAGTTCCTTTTTGGGGATTTACAGCCATTATTGTAGCCTTAGATGTGTATTATAAAAACACAACACAGGATGCTGATGCTAATGATGTTGAAAATCTTATTTAAAATCAACTCCTAATATTGAGATATCATCAAAAAATTGATTTTTCCCTTTATAAAGTGTCAATCTTTTAATTAATACATCAATTATTTCATCCATTTGTTTGTCAGATGAAATAACCTCTTCAATCGGTTCTGTCCCAAATTGTTCCTTTTTATCATTTTCCATCTCAACCAAACCATCAGTATAAGTAATAATTTTTGATTTTGGAGTAAGCAACAAATAACCTTCAGTTAATTCCGGAATTTCATCAAACATTCCTAAACCAACACAACCGCTTGTTAATAATTTTGTTTCTTTTTTCTCACCGTTATACAATACAGGAGGGTTATGTCCGGCATTAACATATTGCAATTCTCGTGTTTTGGCATTATATTTTGCAATAAAAAATGTTATGAATTTTTCGCAATTGGCACTTCTTATTACTGTCTCATTCAATTTTTCTATTATACTTGCCAACGATCTTTTTGATGTAAACAAAGCTCGAACATTTGCCTGAAAATTTGACATTAAAAGGGCTGCAGATATTCCTTTACCCGAAACATCTGCAATACAAAAACCATATTCGTTTCTGTTTAATTTTATGAAATCGTAATAATCACCTCCAACATCAAAATGAGGCAAGTAATATGCCGATACAAAAAGCTTTTCATTATGAGGCAATTCTTCTGAATTAGGGATTAACATTGTTTGCATTTTTGATGCTAACTCTAACTCCTTATTAATTTTTTCCTGCTGAAGACTTTTCTTAAAAAAACGTTTGTTTTCTATTGCAACAATAATAACATTTGTTAGAGTTTGAATAAAATGAAGATGTTTAATTGTAGGACTAATCCCTTCACGTTCTTCATCAATATCGCCAATAATAATAAATGCTATTGGCATATCGTGATGATAAACAGGAATAATAACATCAAAATAACTAAGAGCAGGATTAAGGGTTGTTGTTAAACTCGTTATCTGTTTGTAATATAATAAATCGTTTTCAACTGAGATATTTCGAATTTTATTTCTATCAAAGCCTGATGCTAATATACAATCCCACTTTTCGTTATAACTATATATCAACACTTTACCTATGTTTAAGTCTTTTCTAAGAATTATTTCAAAAAGATTTAACAGTTCTTGGGTTGATAAATTATCATTAATTGCTTGTGTAATATTAAGCAACAAACTAAGCTTAAAATTGCAAAATTGTAATCTTTTTAATGATGCTTTTGTTGCCATAATATTTCCTTTTAAAGTTTAAAGCTTATATTAAGCTTCTAATTTTTCCCAAACATTAATCACGCTTTTACTCTTTCAGAATATGAGTTTGTACGAGTATCAATTTTTATTGTATCGCCGGTGTTAATAAATAATGGAACGTTTACTTCTGCTCCAGTTTCAACAGTTGCCGATTTTAATGATGAAGTAGATGATGTGTTTCCTCTTTCTCCGGGTTCTGTATAAGTAACTTGTAATTGAACAAAAGGTGGTAATTCACAAGACATTGGAGTTTCTGTATCTGCATGAAAAACTATCTCAACATTTTGCCCTTCTTTTAAAAACTGTGGAGCATTAATAATTGTTTCGTTTATTGATATCTGTTCAAAAGTTTCCGAATGCATAAAATTATATCCCATATCATCTTTATATAAATATTGATATGGTCGTCGCTCAATTCGTGCTACATTTACCTTTACTCCTGAATTAAAAGTATGGTCAATAACTTTACCTGTATTTAAATTTTTTAACTTGGTTCTTACAAAAGCAGGACCTTTCCCGGGTTTCACATGTTGAAATTGTACTATTGTATATAAATTATCGTTAAACTCTATACATAATCCATTCTTAAAATCTGATGTTGATGCCATAATAAAATACTATTTTTTTAATTGTTAATAAAATACAAAAATAATGTAAAACAACAAAATAATTAAATGTTATTGGGAATTATAATCATTCTAAATAATTCAACTCCATTTTTATACCTGAATATTCAATTAAATCACACTTTAATGCTCCAAATGCTAAATCGAACTGAACTCTCATTGGTATAAAATTCTCATCCTTGGTAATCCAAATTTTTAAATCGTCTTTTGTTTTAAAAACTCTTCCTACTTCAACAACAGGAACAAACTTCATGCAATTAAACTTCCCTATTCGTGTTTTAATTATTTCGTCTCCTTTATACCTTATGATTAAAGGAAATACCTCGTCTGAAAAATATGTGTCGACTTTTATTTCCTGCCCAACTTTCATACTCTTCATTGACTGATTTCTTAAGTAATAAAATGCCGACAACACATCCTGAATGTTTTTTGGTACTGCATGTTTGCCACTTTTTAAACTAATCACAGAATCGTACTCTCGGTCATATGTTACTTCGTTATAATATTTATAGCTATTTTCACTAATATTTCTTATCGATTTTTCGGGAAGGTTTGTTTTTGCGTCAAAATAACTCTCATAAACATCCTTCACATTATAAAATTTCTCAACCAATTTTATTGTTCTGGCTCTTGCAACTGAATGTACTACTTTTTTATTGTTGTAAATTGTGTCGGTAATTTTCAACAAGGCTTCTCCCCCGTCAATCCAACCATAATAAAGAACATATTTTAAAGTTTCACCACCTTTATATGGTGGTTCAACATAATTATTTTGCCCCCTACATTGAAGTATTGCAAATAAAAATATTATTAATAAAAATTTCTTACTCATTGTACTGATTGAGAATGCTTTAACTAAATAAACAACAAAAGGTTATAAAAATAGAATATTTACTCTGCTGAAACAAGAAAATTACGAATTAATAATTCAATCTTTTTTTGAAATTAATAAACTATGACTAACAGCTAACTCTTTATCGGAAATATTCTTTAATTTTTTATCAATATTTATTTCTTTCAATTTTTCAATATCACCGTCTCTATTGTTTTCTTCAACAATTTTTATTCCTACTTTACTGTAAATTTCTCTATATTGTGTTATTCTCAATCTGTTTTGCGGTTGGACTGTATTATCAATTAACGACCATCGTTTATCCGAGAACTTTAAAAAATTATAAATGCTAATCTTTTTATCAAGATGAGCAAAATGGTCAGACATATCGATAAAATGGCTCATTATTGCCCCGGGTTTTAAAACTCTGTTAAACTCTTTTAAAATACTGATTAAAATTTTAGGATAAATATGTTCAAATGTATTGTTTGAAGTTATTAAATCTATTGATGATGATGTTAAAGGCAGTTGTCGTGCATCTCCAACAATGAAATTAATATTTAATTGGTTTAATAATTGCTCCCTGTTTACTTCATTTTGCTTGTTATAACAATTAAATAAAACATTAAGTCTATCTTCATCAATCTCTTTCATATATTTATTAAGCTCGCCACTTTTATAAAACTGACAATATTTTGCTATTGTTTGTTTCAAATTTTTTTCGCTTACCAAATTATTTATATCAACACTATAAATTTTAGAGGCTCCGCTTAAAAACATATATATTGGTATTACCGGATACCAACCTGTTCCTAATTCCAAAACATTAAAACTATCGTTGGTTTTAGTATATTTACTGAAATAACTAACATGGTTTTGTGCATGCAAGAGCCTGTCTATAAAATAATCATCTGTTAAATAAACCCCTTTGGTTACATATTTTTGAAACAAATAATTTATTTTTTGACTTCTTGGCAAAAAAGAAATAACTTTTTGAATAACAGCTTTAACAATCCAAACACTCATCTTTAAAATTATGCTTTATTTTACATTCCCTAACAACTCAGACAATTACTTAAAAATATTTTTTTTTGAAACAGTAGCTACAAAATCTTTCAAATAAAAAGGTTCAAAATAAGCAGTATCTTCAAATTTTTTATCTAAAAATGCTTGATGTGAAAGTGCTATCATATTTTTTGCCGAAGGGTAAACATCATCAATAAAAAAAGCATTTTTGTGATTAATAATATCTTTACATTTATTAGCACCATCTCCAAAAAATAAAATTTTTCGTTTGTCTAATAATTCTTTATACGAATTCTCATCAATAATATCGGCTGACACTTTTACTTTTTGTTTATTTTCAAAATCAAAAAATGCAGAATAAATCTCCATTCGTCTGGCATCAATCATCGGACAAAACCAAGCTTTCTTAATATCATCAATATTTAACGAATTAAACTTATTGCTGTTTACCACTCCTAATGCCATTAACTGTAAAGTGCTAACACCAATTGCGGGTTTGTCAACTGCATAACAAATACCTTTTGCAACCGAAACGCCTATTCGCAAACCTGTGTATGAGCCGGGGCCTTTGCTGACTGCAACAGCATCTAGTTGAGAGGCCTGAATATTATTTTGCTTTAGCATCTCATCAATAAAAACTGTTAAAAGGCTTGAATGCGATTTGTCTTCTTGGCTTTCTTTGTAGTCAATTAATTTACCGTTTTCCGAAAGTGCAACCGAACACACATTTGTTGATGTTTCTATATTTAAAATTTTAGCCATTATTCAAAAAAATTATCTAAATAATATTTTTTTGCTAAAATACGATTTTCTTTATTTGTATTTTAATAATGGGAGAGAAAAT
>QMPG01000153.1 GCA_003648455.1 Bacteroidota bacterium | reverse complement strand
CAATTTGAACATGGTGCAAGTGATAAAAATCTAGAGCTTATAGTGATTGATGAGTATAAAGATGAAATATATAATGATAAAAATAGATTATCTCAAGTTATTAGAAACTTTGTATCAAATGCATTAAAGTTTACAAAACAAGGAACAATAACTTTAAAAGCTTTTTATTCAGGCACAAACATTTTTATTCAAATTATTGACGACGGCGCCGGAATTGATATTAATAAAATTAAACAATCTGCAATTGCTAAAGGTTTTATCGATAAAAACAACAATCTCAATAATCAAGAAATATTAAATCTTATTTTCAAACCGGGCTTTACCACATCAAAATCCATTACTAATGTTTCTGGACGTGGAGTAGGGATGGATGTTGTTAAACAAAAAATTACAGACATTAGAGGAGAAGTAAATATAGAATCTACTCTTGGCAAAGGAACTACTATTTCTATTAAGTTACCACTTACATTATCAATAATTGACGGTTTATTAACAAAAATTGATGACACAATGTTCATTATTCCAATATCATCAATTGAAAAAATTTACTCGGTAGAACATTCACAATTAATTAATACATTTAATAATGTTGTTACAGTTGATGATACGCAATTCCCATTTTATTATTTAAGAGAAGAATTAAATTTTCCAAAAACATCTTTAGAAAAAGAACAACTCATTATAGTTAATTACCTTAATAATAAAGTGGGCATAGTTGTTGACAATGTTATAGGAGAACATCAGGCTGTATTAAAACCACTTGGACAGATTTTTAAAAATATTGAAATTATTTCAGGCTCTTCAATTCTGGGAGATGGAACAGTTGCACTTGTTCTTGATGCATTTAAAATGATTTCGCAGTTCTCAAATTATAATAACTTTAAAAATTAAAATTATGGATGAAAAAACTACAACTGCTAAAACCATGACTGATATAGATTCTTATCTTGTTTTTCAAATTGGCAACGAACTTTTTTCCACTAATGTTGGTAAAGTTCTCGGCATACAAGAAATGGTAAAAATCACGAAAGTCCCAAAAACACCTGATTACATAATAGGTGTTATTAATCTTCGCGGTAGTGTTTTACCTGTTATCGATACTCGAATAAAATTCGGAATGCAAGCTACTGAATTTACTGTTAACACCTGTATTATTGTTATAGAAACAAATATTGATAATAATACTGTTCAAATTGGTGCTTTGGTTGATTCTGTTCACTCTGTTATTGAAGTTGAAAAAAAGGATATTCTACCACCTCCCGGCATAGGAAGTAAATTCCAATCTGAATTCATTAAAGGTATGATTAAAAACGACGAAAAATTTATAATCCTGCTTAATATTGATAAAGTATTCTCAACAACTGAGCTTATTAATATTAAAGATATTATGTCGAAACAAAAAGATAACAAAGTAAAAAAACCGGGGAAAAAACAATAAACATAAACTTATAAAATTTAAACAGGAGGGAAAAAAATGAAATGGAAAAATTTAAAAATAGGACCAAAATTAATTATTGGATTTTCAATAATTAATATCATGGCTTTAATTATTGGACTTGTTGGATTAAATGCTTTAAATTCTATACAAAAAGGTACCAAAAAAACAGAATATGCTGTACTTATTAACAATAATGTATTACAAACCAGAACCCATGAAAAAAATTACATAATTAATCATGATGAAGTATCACTAAAACATGTTGATGAAATAAAAAAATCTGTCTTTAATGACATTAAAAATTTACAAATGACTTTTAAAGACCAAAATAAACTCAACAAAATAGAACTCATTAAACAAAGTGCCGACAACTATTACAATGCATTTTATGAATATGTAAGATTATATAAAGAAGATTATACATTAAATTTACAAAAAGCTGTTAAAGAAGGAGAAAAGAATCTTCAAATTATGGATGAATTAAAATCTTCATTAAATGATAAAACACTTAATAATTTAAAAACTAATGTAGAATCTGATATAATAACTCAAGATATTCAAGTAACAACAAATATTTATGATATTCAAGAGCTTTTTGCAGAAATTCGTATTTTATCTAATAATAACCTAATAAATCATGATGCAAAAACAAATGAGAAAATTATCGGTAATTTAGATAAATTATTTAAAATAATTGATGAAACTAAACAATTAGTTAAGGAAAAATCTAATTTAGAAAAATTAGAAAAAATATCAAGCTCTGTAAAAAATTACAAGAATGCCATTAAAAATTTAACAGATTTCATTCAATTACAAAACGAACAAAAAAATAAAATGGAAGCTTCTTCTAAAGATTTTTTTGTCGATACAAGAAAATTAATGCTGGAACAAAAAGTTGAAATGTATGCAATTGGAACTCGTGCCGTCTCACTGATAATATTGTTTATAATATTAGGAATTCTTCTTGGAATATTTATAGCTACAATAATCACCCATTCAGTTAGAGTAGGAATACAAAAAAGTGTAGCAATTGCAAATAAAATATCCGAAGGAGATTTAACCGTAGAAGTTGATGATGAATTAATAAAACAAAAAGATGAAATTGGTATGTTATCCTATGCATTACACAATATGGTTAACAAATTAAAAGAAATAATTAATGATATTGTAGAAGGATCTGAAAACATACTTGCTGCCGGCGAACAAATGAGCTCAACATCACAAGAGATGTCACAAGGTGCAACAGAACAAGCATCCTCAACAGAAGAAGTTTCTTCTTCAATGGAAGAAATGGTTGCAAATATTCAACAAAATACTGATAATTCTCAACAAACAGAAAAAATCGCTATTACATCATCAGAAGGAATGGACAAAGTTAAAGAAGCTTTCGATGATAGTTTAATATCAATACGTGAGATTGCAGACAAAATTTCAATAATTGATGAGATAGCTTTTCAAACCAATATTTTAGCATTAAATGCTGCTGTTGAAGCTGCCAGAGCAGGCGAATACGGCAAAGGATTTGCTGTTGTAGCTTCCGAAGTGCGTAAACTTGCAGAACGAAGTAAAACTGCAGCACAAGAAATTGATGTATTATCAAAATCAAGTCTTTCTGTTTCTGAAAAATCAGAAGATATTATGAAAAAAATCATTCCTGAAGTTGATAAAACAGCAAAACTTGTTCGTGAAATTACTGCTGCAAGTATTGAACAAAACTCAGGTGCCGACCAAATTAACAATGCAATTCAGCAACTTAATCAAGTTGTTCAACAAAATGCAGCAGCTTCTGAAGAAATTGCTACCGGGGCTGAAGAATTATCAAGCCAAGCTCAACAACTTGCTGATATTGTTTCTTTCTTTAAAGTGGATAACAATAAAAAAACAAACCATAATAAAACAAAAAAATCACAACGTGTTAATATATCGCACATTGACAACAAAAACAAAAATTTAAATCTACAGAAAGGAGTACATCTTAATATGTTTGAAAATGACCAAAAAGATGATGAATTTGAAAGATTTTAATAATTGAACGCAGTTGACCCCTGCTCTTTCGGATTTGTAATTCGAAAGTATTACATACCAAATCCCGAACAGCAGGGTTCTATCCGTTAAATATTATACCGTCTCTTACGGATTTACAATTCGAAAGTTGTACACTAAAAGTGATAAGCGGTTCTAAACCGCTAATCGCTTTTATTTTCACCGGTTTAAATTTAACATTAGAAAAAAAATATGACAAATTTAGATGTAAATCAATATTATAAAATAAAACTTTCAAACAAAGATTTTAATAGGTTAAGTAAGTATATCACTACCAATTTTGGCATTAAAATGCCTGAAGTAAAAAGAATAATGTTACAAAGCCGATTGCAAAAACGGCTTAAAGAATTAAATTTCACATCTTTTTCACAGTATTGCGATTATTTATTTAGTGCTGAAGGTCAAAAAAATGAAGTTTTTAATATGATTGATGTTGTATCAACCAACAAGACTGACTTCTTTAGAGAACCTGTACACTTCGAATTTTTGTCAAATAACATTCTTGAAAATTATACAAACAACAACTTATCACATAACACTTTTAAAATATGGAGTGCAGGTTGTTCAAGTGGAGAAGAGCCTTATTCATTAGCTATAATATTAAATGAATTTGCACAGGACAATACAAATTTTTTCTATTCAATTTATGCTACCGATATTTCTACAAAAGTGTTAAACAAATCAGTATCTGCCATTTACAGAGAAGATAAAATTAACCTAATTCCTTTAAAACTAAAAAAAAAATATTTCTTAAAAAGTAAAGACAAAAGTCAAAAAAAAGTACGAATAATAAAAGAGATTAGACAAAAAGTTAAATTCAACCGACTAAACTTTATGGATGATAACTATAATGTAAATGAAAAATTTGACTGTATTTTTTGCAGAAACACACTTATTTATTTTGACCACGAAACGCAAGAAAACGTAATAAATAAATTATGTCTCAATTTAAAAAAAGACGGATATTTTTTTCTCGGACATTCCGAATCAATAACTAACATGAATGTTCCTTTAAAACAAATACAACCAACTATTTTTAAAAAAATATAGGATTATTATAATAAAAGATTTAACTAAAAATAAATTAATTAACGAATTAGAAAAAGAAATAATGAAAAACAATGAAACTTCTGAAAATCTCGAAAAAATAAGCAAAGAGCTCGAATTAGTAAATAAAAAATTAAAGGAATCTGAAGCCTTTAAAACTAATTTCATTTCAAATATAACTAATGAAATTGTAAATCCTTTTTCATCAATTCTTGGGCTTTCAAAAAATATTATGTCTGTTAAAGAGAAAGATTACTGCAAAATAAAAACTATGGCTGAGCTTATTTATTCGGAAGCTTTCGACCTTGATTTTCAATTAAAAAACATTTTTGCAGCCGCAAAAATAGAAGCAGGTGAAATTGAGCCTGAAATAATGAATGTTGATATTAATAAACTTATTTTAAGCGTATTAGATATTTACAAATTTAAAAGTGATAAAAAACTATTATCAATAAATTTTAATTATGATAACAGTTTAGAACTAAAAAATAAATTCTTTTTTAAAACAGATTCTGAGAAGTTAAAACTAATTCTCTCTAATCTTTTGAGTAACAGCATAAAATATAGCAATGCAGCCGACCGTATTGAAATAAAATTATGGATTGAAAACGATAATCTTGAAATTAAAGTGAAAGATAATGGAATTGGTATTGATAAAAAAGACCTTAAAATTATTTTTGACAGATTTCGCCGTATTGACACATCCATTAACTCAGTAAACAAAGGACATGGTTTAGGTTTGTCTGTAACTAAGGCTTTAGTAAATATACTCGACGGCAATATAAAAGTTACAAGTAAAATAAACTCAGGCTCTATTTTTACGATATCTATACCCGAAGCCAAAACAACAAACATTGAAGGTTTTGCTGTTGACGACAATGAGTTTTTTTTCGATAACGATAATGATAATGAAATTTTTTAAATTTTGTTAATGATGGTTATAAATACTCATTTTCTTTATCCGGCTTCTTTATTTGTCGATAAAAAACCTTTTTTGGTTAATACGATTTTAGGTTCGTGTGTTGCAGTATGTTTATGGGATAAAGTTTTAAAAATTGGCGGTATTAATCATTTTATGCTCCCATTATGGAATGGAGAAGGTCTTGCATCACCAAAATATGGCAATATTGCTATTGAAAAATTATTAAATGAAATGTTTAATCTCGGTTGTAAAAGATATAACTTAATTGCTAAAGTTTTTGGAGGAGGAGCAGTAATTGAAACAAAAACCGAGCTATTTAATATTGGGACAAGAAATATTAAAATTGCAATTGATCTTCTTAAAGATGAAAAAATTCCTATTGTAGCTAAAAGCGTTGGAGGCGAACTAGGAAGAAGAATGCAATTTAATACACAAACAGGAGAAGTTAAAATGAAATATATTCAAAAACAAAGTTGTCAAATACCTAATATAAAATTAGCATTTAACAAAGGTAGTTAGTTTATTAAAGTCGTTTTATTATATAATTTAAATTTGTAACTTAAACTTGTTAAAAACTCATTAAGTAACCATATATAAAATTTATATGAAGAAAATATCAGTATTAATAATTGATGATTCTGCAGTTGTACGACAAGCGTTAACTCATATTTTAGAATCTGACCCAAAAATTTCAGTTATGGGTACAGCATCAGATCCATTTGTTGCAGCAAAAAAAATTCAAAATCAAGTACCTGATGTTATAACTCTTGATATTGAAATGCCAAGAATGGATGGACTAACTTTCTTAAAAAAAATTATGACACAACATCCAATTCCTGTAGTTATAATCTCAAGTCTAACAGAAAAAGGTTCAGAAACTGCACTTAGAGCTTTAGAATATGGAGCTGTCGAAATAATAAATAAACCGGATTTAAGCTCAAAAAAAGCAATTGAAGAATCTAAAATAATGCTTTGCGATGTAGTTAAAGCAGCTGCTATGTCACGAGTAAAACGAAAAAAAATTACTATCTCAAATCAAACAATATCTGTTGCACCAAAACTGTCAGCAGATGCTGTTATTACTCGAAAGGGTAGCAAAAGCATGATTAAAACTACTGAGAAAGTTGTTGCTGTAGGAGCTTCAACAGGTGGAACAGAAGCATTAAAAACTTTTTTAACAGATTTACCTACCAATTCCCCAGGAATTGTTATTGTTCAACACATGCCAGAAATGTTTACTAAAAGTTTTGCCGAACGATTAAACCAACTATGTAAAATAACTGTAAAAGAAGCTCAAAACGGCGATACTGTAATTAGAGGACAAGCTCTTATAGCACCCGGCAATCATCATCTTATTCTCAAACGTAGTGGTGCGAGATATTATGTAGAAATAAATGACGGACCTCTTGTAAACAGACATCGCCCTTCGGTAGATGTGCTTTTTCGCTCAACAGCTCTTTATGCCGGGAAAAATGCTGTTGGAATTATTATGACAGGAATGGGAGACGACGGAGCCAAAGGTTTATTAGAAATGAAACAAACAGGAGCTCATACTATAGCTCAAGATGAACAATCGAGTGTTGTTTTTGGAATGCCTAAAGAAGCTATTAAATTAGGTGCAGCAGATAAAATATTGTCATTAGAAAAGATTGCGCCTTATGTTTCTTCAATGAAAATATAATATTGCACTTTTAGTAAAATATAAATATTCCTCATCATAAAAAAAACAATTTATTTGAGTGTATTTGGGCTAAATTTTATTTTGAGGTGCTGGTATTAATTTATCAATCTTTTAATACCATTCTTAAGTACTGCTACATGAAAATTTAAAAGTAAGCCAAGTTTATAGTTCCCCAACTTTAAATAAGTAAGTACTTGTGCAGTATGAACATCATTAAGTGTTTCCACTGTTTTTATTTCAATTACTACTTTTTCTTCAACTAATAAATCTATTCTATATCCATGGTATAGTTTT
>QMPG01000152.1 GCA_003648455.1 Bacteroidota bacterium | reverse complement strand
TTCCTTTAGCCTACTTTCTATCAGGCTTTATGGGGTATTTGGGCATATGGTGGTCAATTCCAGTTGCATGGGCTATTGGAACAATAGGTGCCTTCATTTATTATTCAACAGGCAAATGGAAAAATAAAATTGTTGTTAGAGCTAAAAGCTAAATTCTGAGAAACCACAATACCTCAAATATATTTTTTTGATTACTTCTTTTATATTGATTTACCTTATTCAATAATCTTTATTGCTTTTCCCTTGGCAATAGCTCTTATTTTTTCTTTAATTTCCTGAATATCTTTGTATGAAACCCAACCCAAATTCATTTCATAAAACCCATTTTCTAATTTACAATTTATTAATGCGGGTTTAATAATTAATTGCTTAATGCTCTGAATATTAATAATTTTGGGACGCTTTAATGCAGAACTTTTAAATGCAATTTTTTGAGAATCAATTTCAATAAATTTATTAAATTTTTTATAACTTTTACTTGCTCCAATAAAAATTAATACACTTCCATAAATTAGATTAGTTATTGCGAAAAGAATTCTATCATAATCATTTCTTAAAAAATCAACAATTATTATTGAAATAAAAATGGACACAACAGCAACACCTATTATTAAAAATAATCTGCGTGTTTTTGGTGTTTTTGAGTTAGCTCCGGATAAATAAATTTTTGACATAAAATATATGTTTTTTTTGCGAAAGTTAGCAAAATGATGCATAAATTCAGGTTATATTCATTACATTTAAAAATTAAAGTTAAAATCAAGTTGAACACCAAACTCCGTCAGCCTTTGCGAATATGTTTCATGACTAAATGCTATTCTTGCGTGTTGTTTAAAATACGGATTTATTGAAACAAAATAGTTGTTAATAATTTTAAATCTTGTCCCAAATCCAATTGAATACCCAATACCCGACTGATTATTAATTGATTTTACTTTATTACTGTTTGTTTCAAAATCAATTTGAGTGCCTGCATTAATAAAAAACACTTTGCCAAAATAACACTTAAATAAAAAAGGGACTGAAAACATATATAAATCAGTATAAATTGTCGGAACATAAATGCTCGAACTACGATTAGGCAAAATTTTAATTTTATTTTGAGAAAAATCTATTCCTGATTCTACTTCAATCCGTTTAGTTATTCCTCTTGAATATTTTAAACCGATTAAATAAGCACCTGTTCCTTCATAACAATGTCCGCCACACAACTCTGTTCCTTCACCGAACACTGCGTTAGTACCGGCAGAGAAGTGTATTCCTAATTGATTTTTCTTAACAGTTTCTTGCGAGAAAACATGAAGAGTTGTAAAAATTACAAAAATAAGGAATAAATATTTTTTCATTTTATATCTTTCAGATGTGTTGGGGCTGACAGTTATTCTATAAGTTTATTATCTCGCTTAAAAATATCCAAAATCTGTTTATCATTTCTTTTATCAGGAATAATAGTTCCTTCTATTTGTCCCGGATATCCTAATTCAACTTTCAATTCATTACCCAAGCTTAGCATTGTTGGATCTATTACTATCCAATTACAACTCATTGAAGAATAACTGGGCAAAAAATATCCGGTATATATCAGATTATTATCTGCCTTAATTGCAAAAGCTAATCCATGAACAGAAAACTCTATGTTTTGAATTGATTGCTTTGCATTATCTGATATTTTAAAAACATGGTTTCTTAAATCGTAGAATATAAAGTTAGAATAATTGATTAGAGGACTTTTTTTTGTAATAACAGTAGATTCGTTAATCTGAAATGTGTTTCCAATTGTTTCGTATGATTCTAAGAGATATAATTCCACACCACCCGAAATAATTTTCGAACCTTCTTTTTTGTTACAAGCAATAAATAATAAAAAAAACATTACAATTAGTGCAAAAAAAATAATTTGTCTTTTCATATCGTTAATCTTTATGGGCTAATAATCAGACGCTAAAAACACTTTATTGATTGCGTTACTTGTCCCTGACTATTTGTAAAAAAGCTAAAGTAAAACTGAAAAACTTACTTAAAAAATTACCAATAAAAATTTTTATTCAACAATATCAATATTCTTTTCCTTGGCAATAGCTCTTATTTTTTCTTTAATTTCCTGAATATCTTTGTATGAAACCCAACATAGATTCATTTCATAAAACCCATTTTCTAATTTGCAATTTATTAATGCAGGTTTTATCTCAAACTGTTTTATATCGTCAACATTAATAATATCAGCTTTCTTTAAAGCTGTATTTTTAAATTTAATTTTTTGAGAATTAATTTCAATATATTTATTGAACTTTTTATAATTTTTACTTAATCCAATGAATATAAATACAGAGCCATAAACTACGCTGAACAAACATAAAGAAACTCCGCTAAAATCTTTTTTTATAATTTCAAAAACTGTAATTAATATAAAAATTCCAATTAATATAAAGCCTGTGATTAAATATGCTCTGCGTGTTTTTATTGTTTTAGTGCTAACTCCAGATAAATAAATTTTTGACATAAAATCTGATTTTTTTGCGAAAGTTAGCAAAATAATGTGTAATTTCAAGCCTCAAAATAAATTTTTAAACAAACAAATATGTTCACAAAAGCAATTGTTAGAAGACCTTGTAAAAATATGACACAAGGAATTACGTCTGCAAATTTAGGAACTCCTGATTATGACAAAGCAGTAAAACAACATAACGAATACATTGAAGCTTTAAAAAAATGTGGACTTGACGTAACAATTTTAGAAGCTAATGAAAAGTATCCAGATTCTGTTTTTGTTGAAGATGTAGCTTTGCTAACGCCTCATTGTGCAATAATTACTAATCCGGGAGCAGCATCACGTCAAGGAGAGATTGAAGAGATGCGAAAAGTTTTAAGCGAATTTTACGAAAATATTGAAGAAATAAAATCTCCGGGAACAATTGAAGCCGGTGACATTATGATGGTTGGTTCGCATTTTTATATTGGTTTGTCAGCCAGAACAAATAAAGAAGGTGCAAATCAAATTATTAACATACTTAATAAAAATGGGATGACAGGTTCTACTGTAACATTAGAAAAAGTGTTGCATCTAAAAACAGGTATGTCATATTTAGAAAACCACAATTTAGTATTGAGTGGTGAATTTTTAACTAAGCCGGAATTTCAAAAATTCAATATCTTAAAAGTTGATGATGATGAGAGTTACTCTTCTAACTGTATCTGGGTAAACGGAACTGTATTGGTTCCTAAAGGATATCCAAAATCGAAATCTACAATTGAAAAAGCGGGTTACAAAACCATAGAGGTTGATGTTTCAGAATTTAGAAAACTCGATGGTGGACTGAGTTGTTTGTCTTTACGGTTTTAATAACTATTATTTGCACAGAAACTCAATATCAGAACTCCTGATTTATCGTATATTTTATTGTCGCAAAAAAAATTTTCTTTCACCCCTCTGCCTGTCGGCATTTACTTACAAATAGATATATATTATTTGTGTTCGTGAGCTTCGCTACGGTTCCCCTGAAATCAGGGGAGACAGCTTTGATTATTGTTTACGTCTTAATTTTTCCAAATTTGCAGTTTCCCGCTCCCTCCCTTTTTTCAAGGGAGGGTTGGGGTGGGTAAAAAAAAATAACCATTATTACGAAAAACAACTCCACCGTAATGTTTTGTTAACAAATTGAATCCCAATGGTTAAACATAAAACGAATGCAATGTTTACGAATATAATTCTACTTGTTTACGGATTAGAGTTTAAATAATACTACAATTTTATTTTACGACAAAATATCTGTATGAATTTGATAATCAGGTCTTAGTCAGGAATTCTGAATATCATTCGTCATTATGAACAATAAAATAATTGTTATTTAAAACACTCTTTTCTTTAATTTTGCGTTTACTGCAAACAAATTCTCAACTTTTTAATTTGACTCGATTTTCATCTCAAAAAAATAAATTTGATTTTTTTTTATTTTAGTTGCATATGTCAACTAAATTATATTATATTTGCAGCCGAATAAATATTGAGACTATGGAACAAGATAATTTACCTCTCGGAATGGTTGTTGGACAAATGATGAAAGAGATGATCGATGTGCTGAAAAAACGCGATGCTGAGCAGGCAGAGGTGCCACTCACCATTGAACAACACGCTGTTTTACACATCTTAAATAAGAGAGAATCAGATGTTATTCTGAAAGAAATGGCAGATGCAATGGGTAAGGATAAGTCAACTATATTGCGAATAATTGATGTGCTCGAAGAAAAAGAATTAGTAAGAAGAGCTGTTGACACAAAAGATCGCAGAAAAAAATATTTAATGGTTACAAAAAAAGGTGAGCAAGTTATTGAAGATTTCGTGAAAATTGATACGGAATTAAGAGAAGAACTCAAAGAAGGATTATCTAAAGAAGATATGAAAACTTTTTATAAAGTAGTTAGTCATATAAAAACCAAAGCAGAACAAATGTAGTTTTTTAAAAAATAATAGTTGACAATGTCAACTATTTCAAATTGCAACTTATTATGTATTAATTAATTGTTTAAATAAAAATGAAGATGAAAATGTTTTTTTTAACTGTGCTTTTTTTTAGTATCTTATCGCTACAAGCACAAGAACCAATGGAACTATCCTTAGATAGTGCAGTAAACTATGCTGTTGAGCATAATAAAACCTTGAATAATTCAAGGTATGCCATTGACAAGTCAAGTCAGAAAATAAAGGAAAGTATATCGCAAGGTTTGCCTCAAATTAATGCTTCTGTAGATTATACTAATTTTCTTGGAGCAGAAGCATCTTTGCAAATGGGTCCTCCTCCAGCACCGACGATTCCTATTGAATTTAATCCTACAAGCAACTTTAAAGCAAGTGCAAGTCAGTTAATTTTTAACGGAAACTATATTGTAGGTATTCAACTCTCTAAACTTGCAAAAAAAATCACTGAAGAAAGCTATCAAAAAGATGAGTTGAATGTAAAAGAGCAAACTATGCAAGCTTATTATATGGTATTAGCAACAGAGCAAATATTAAACAAGCTAAAAGGGAATTATAAAAATGCTCAATCAATTTATGAGAACACAAACAACTTAGCTAAAGTAGGAATGATAGAGGAAACCGATGCTAAAAAGTTATCTGTTATGGTTACTTCTATAGGAAATGCAGTGAAATCAACTGAAAGGCAGGTTGAATTAGGATATAATTTGTTGCGTTTTCAATTAGGACTGGAAAGCAACCGGCAAATTAAATTAACAACAACATTAAATGATATTGTAAAAAAAATTCAAATAAATAATATAGTGGTTGACACTTTCAATATTGAAAACAATATTGATTACAAATTGGTATCCATGCAAGGTGATATCGCAAAAAAATCAATTGATATGGCAAAAGCAAGCTATTTACCTTCTTTGGTTGCTTTTTATTCATATACTAAAAAAATTAAAAAACCCAAATTTGACATGTCGCCTAAACATGTGTTGGGGGTTACATTAAATGTCCCAATATTTGCCGGGGGATTAAGAAAATCTCAATTAAGTCAAGCAAAAATTGATTTTGATATTAGCAAAAATACCAAAGATTTATTAACAGATCAGTTGACAATACAAGAAAAACAATTAAGATACAACTACAATAATTTTTTAGAGCAGTATATTTCGCAAAAAGACAATGTTGAAATAGCAAAAGAAGTTCTTGATCAAATGAATTTAAAATTTAAACAGGGAATTATTTCAAGTCTTGACCTTACAAGTGCAAATAATGATTACCTGACTGCCGAAACAGAATTAACGGGAACAATACTTAACCTATTGAATGCCGAATTAGCATTAAAAAAATTAAATAATAAACTTTAAAAAATCAGAATATAATGAGAGCAATAAAATTAATTAATTTATTAGTTGCAACAGGTTTGATAGCATTTGCAACATCCTGTAATTCAGGTAAAAAAAATGAATCACAAACAAAGGAAACAAAGCAAGCCGTACTGGTAAAAACAATGGTTGCCAACAATAAAACCATTACTAAAACCATTAATTATACCGCAACATTAATCCCATTTAAAGAAATATATCTCGCACCGGCAGCACCCGGCAAAATTGATAAAATTCATGTTGAAATAGGCGATCGTGTTTCTAAAGGGCAAATTATCGCAACAATGGATCGTACAAATTTAGAATCAGCACGCCTTAATATTGCAAACTTGGAAACTAATTTTAAACGATTAGAAACACTTAAAAAGACTAATACTATTAGCCAACAGCAATATGATGAGGTAAAAACAGCTTATGAGGCAGCAAAAGTAAGTTATCAGTTTCTTTTGGATAATACAAAGTTAAAAGCCCCTTTTAACGGAATTATATCCGGTAAATACTTTGAAGATGGAGAAAATTTTTCCGGAGCACCTAATACACGTGCAGGTAAATCTGCTCTTGTTACCATCGTGAAAATCAACAAACTTAAAGCCTTAATCGGAATTTCAGCATCATATTTTCCTCAGATAAAAAAAGGTATGAAGGCAAATATTAGCTGTGATATCTATCCTGATAAAACTTTTGAAGGTGAAATATATAATATATATCCTACTATTGATGATGCAACTAAAACCTTTACTGTTGAAGTGAAAATTAATAATCCTGATTTAAAGTTGCGTCCGGGAATGTTTGCAAAAATTCAACTTAACCTCGGTGAGGGGAAAGCTATTCTTGTACCAACCATTGCATTGATAAAACAAACAGGAACTAATGATATGTATCTGTTTGTAAATAAAAATAATATAGCTGTAAAACAACCCGTAGTAACAGGTCGTCTTTTCGATGATAAAACCGAAATTTTGAAAGGAATTAACATAGGTAACGAAATAATTATTACCGGACAAAATAAACTTAAAAACCAAGTAGCTATTGTAGTTGAAAAATAAGCTGTTTAATAATAATATTAAAAATACATAATTATGAGTATATATAGCACATCAGTAAAAAAACCAATAACTACCATTATGATATTTATCGGTGTGGTAATTTTAGGAATTTATTCCTATCTTCAGTTGCCTGTTGATTTCTTTCCGAAGATGGATCCGCCGATGATTTCTGTTTTTACATTCTATCCCGGTGCAAATGCCGAGGATGTGGAACAAAATATTACCAAAAAACTTGAAGACCATTTTGGTTCCATCAGCAACCTGAAAAAAATATCGTCTTCTTCAAAAGATAATACATCAGTAATAACATTAGAATTTGAGTGGGGAGCAAATTTAGACGAAGCTACAAACGAAATACGCGATGCAGTAGGGATGGCTGAAAGAAGTTTGCCTGAGGATGTTGAAAGCCCAACTATATTCAGGCTGAGTACAAGTATGATGCCTGTGATAATGTTTTCGGTAACATCAGACGAAAGTTATGAGGGTATTAAAGATATTATTGAAGACAAGATAATTCAACCGCTTAACCGTATTGAGGGGG
>QMPG01000151.1 GCA_003648455.1 Bacteroidota bacterium | reverse complement strand
CAATTGGGTTTTACCAAAAAACCTATTGGCATTTTAAATATTAACGGATTTTACGATAGTTTATTTACTCTTTTAGATAATATGGTTAAAGAAAAATTATTGTTGCAGCCTCACAGAGAAATGTTACTATCGAGCGAATCGCCTAAAGAACTTATCTCAATGATGAATAATTATAAAGCACCGGTTGTTGGCAAATGGATTCAAAAAATTATTGAAGAAAATTAGTATCTAAAAAAACTCAGTAATTTTTTTTATTATTGCTATTAACCTGAGTTCGATATAAGATATTACTCACATTGTTAATAATTTTCCATCATTTTGTTCAATTGTTATAATGCTAACTAGTGCCGGAACGAAAACTCGTAAAATTTTAGTTATGCTGTCATTTCGAACGAAGTGAGAAATCTCATTCAACTTATATACACTATGTTATGAGATTTCTCCTTTTAGTCGAAATGACAATATGGGCGTTTTCGTGCAAACATTAACTATCAACTCTAAAATTATAGATGGACACTAATTAGTTTAAAGGTTCAAACGCGCCAAAGGAGTTATATCCTGACCCACAAAATCGTTATTAAGATATTTGAAATAACCTGTAATAGCAATCATAGCTGCATTATCAGTACTAAATTCTTTATTTGGCAGAAAAATATCCCAATTATTACTTTTTGCATTTGATACTAAGGTGTCTCTCAAACCTGAATTTGCACTAACACCACCTGAAACGGCAATCCGGTTTATACCTGTTTGTTTAATGGCTTTTTTTAACTTATCCATTAATATTTCAATAATAGTATATTGAATTGAAGCTGCAAGATCAGCTTTGTTTTCAGTAATAAAATCAGGGTTTATTTTAATATTATCTCTAATAAAATATAAAAAGGCAGTTTTTAATCCGCTAAAGCTGTAATCAAGATTTTTAATTTTTGGCTTAGTAAATTTAAAAGCATGTTTATTTCCTGTTTTTGCAAGTTTGTCAATTAAAGGACCACCGGGATAAGGCAAGCCAAGAATTTTTGCACATTTGTCGAAAGCTTCGCCGGCGGCATCGTCAATTGTTTGTCCTATAACTTCCATTTCCAAATAGTCTTTAACAATAACAATTTGTGAATGTCCGCCTGAAACCAATAAGCATAAAAATGGGAATTTGGGAATTTTGTTTTTTTCTTTTAAGAGTTTAATAAAATGAACTAAAATATGACCTTGTAAGTGGTTCACTTCAATTAAAGGAATATTTCGGGCTAAGGCAAAGCCTTTGGCAAACGATGTGCCAACAATTAATGAGCCAAGCAATCCCGGACCACGAGTAAAAGCAATTCCATCAATATCTTTTTTGGCTATGTTTGCCTTTTTTATTGCATGTTCAACAACCGGAATAATATTTTGTTGATGTGCTCGTGAAGCTAATTCAGGAACTACGCCTCCATAAGCTTTGTGAACATCCTGATTAGCAATAGCATTAGATAAAAGAACTCCATCTTTAATAATTGCTGCTGAGGTATCGTCACACGATGATTCAATTCCTAAAATTATACTCATAATATATACTTTGTGCTTCGACAAATTTAGTCGAAGCTTGGGTTATTTAATTTTACTAATTCATTGATAATTAACAATTCAACAATCAATAATCAATCAATGACTATCAATGACTACCAATGACCATCAACTTTAAACTTTAAACTTAGAACTTTATACTTCAATTCAACAATCAACTATCAATAATTTAACACTTAATCAATTTAGCAATTTAAAGATGTTATTATTAACTTTATGCCCTTGAAATTCGTATTATAAAATTAAAGTCCAAAATTATTAAAAAAACATTTAAAATATTAATAATTTCCTTTTTTGCTGTTTTTATATGGCTTGCTGGTTTTTATGCATTCTTTCAAAGTGCTTATATTCAGACACGTGCGACTAATTCTGTTGCTTATTTTTTGTCGAAAAAATATAATATTAACTTATCTGTAAAAAAGGTAGATATTGCTTTTTTCAATCAGCTTGTTCTTAAAGATGTTTATATTTCTGATAAATCACAAGATACTTTAGTATATGTTAAAAACCTGAAGGCACAGTTAGAATCTGTTAATTATTCTACTAAAAGTATAATGTTAAAAAGAATTGTTTTTGATAACTCAAGCTTAAAAATTACTAAGGATTATCTTAACAATTATAATTATTCTTTTTTATTAAATGCTTTAAAATCCTCAGATACAACAAAATCTGAATGGAATTTATACTGCAATAATTTTAAAATTATAAATTCTTGTTTTTCTTTTAAATCAGACCGATGGATGATGAGAGACAGAAATTTAATTAATTTTAATGACTTATATTTAACTAAGCTGAATTTTAATGTGAAAGATATTTATATTGATACAAATTCAGTTAATTTTAAAATTAATAATCTAAAATTTATTGATAAAACTGGTTTTAGAATAAATTATTTTACTGTATCGGCACGAGTATATAAACAAAATATTGTGTTAAACAATTTACAGCTAAATACACAGGCAAGCAATTTTAACACTAAATTTTTCACATTAAAATATAATAGATTTTCTGATTTTCTTAATTTTAATAGGAAAATTCGATTTAATGTCAGCTTTGAATCTTCAAAAATTAGTTTGGCAGATTTGTCATATTTTATTCCAAATTATCAAGACATAAATCAATCGTTTTATTTTTCGGGTAATTTCAAAGGACGAGTAAATAAATTCAGAGCAAGAAATTTAAAAATCCATTATGGGAAGGAATCCTACTTATATGGAAATTTATCAATGACCGGATTACCCGAATTGAAAAAGACATTTATGTATATTGATGTAAATAAGCTGTTTACCTACAAAAAAGACATAGAAACACTAAAATTATCACGTAAATTATCTAAGCAGCAATTAAAACTACCAAAAAATATTGAAGAATTTGGGAACATAACTTATAGTGGAAATATTACAGGTTTTGTTTACGATTTTGTGTCGTATGGTAAGTTTATTACTGATTTAGGCGATATTTCTACTGATGTTTCAATAAAAACAGACATCGAAAAAAAGAAAGTAGACTTTGACGGGCGTGTAAAATCCCAAGCATTTAATATAGGTAAATTTCTTAATCAAAATAAAATTTTAGGAAATATCAGTATTAATACAAGCATTAAAGGGTCAGTTGACGAACATAACAAGGTAAATGCCAAAATGAATGGTGTGTTGGGGAAAATTGAATTTAACAACTATCTGTTAAAAAACGTAAAGATTGATGGAGACTTCTCAAATAAAGAATTTGAAGGAAATGTAAGTATTGATGATCCAAATCTTAAAATGGAGTTTTTGGGAGATATCGATTTCTCAAAAAAAGTACCGGTCTTTGACTTTACGGCAGATATTGCTAATGCCAATTTATATAAATTAAATATTGATAAAAAAGATACGATGTCGGTTTTGTCATTTTTGTTTATTGCAAAGTTTAATGGTAGTAATTTTTATAATGCCGACGGGGAAATTAATATTTACAAATCAAAATTAATTAGAAATAATAAAGAATTAAAGATTAAAGAGCTTCTAGTATCTTCTAAGCGGAATGATAGTGTTAAACAGATATCGCTTAATTCAGATTTAGTTGATGCTGAAATTATTGGTAATTATGAACCAAAATCTCTTGTTAAATCAATAGAAAAATTGTTTTACTTTTACATGCCTGTGTTGAAGAGAGATACTTTTGTTGATGATTCGACAATAATACAGAATTTAAAATTTATTGTTAATTTAAAAGATGTAAACCCAATAACAAATATCTTTTACCCAAAAATAGAAATTGCTCAAAACACATTAATTAATGGTGGTTATGAATCAGATTTAAACAATATTTATTGCGAAACAAAATCAGATAAATTAGTTTTTTTAGGAAACAGATTTATCGATTTTACATTTAAATTAAATTCTAATGATACTGCTGTTTGTGTTGATGCAGGATGTAATAAACTGTCTTATTTTAAAAAATACAGTCTGAAAAATGTCGGAATATCAACATCTGTTGAAAAAAATAAGATAGCTTTTGCTTTAAAATGGTTTAATAATGACACTTCTGAATATAGTGGAGACATTAGATTAAACACAGAGTTTTTTCATTCTTCTAATCGGAAACAAATTGCAGCAAACATTTTTATTCCCGAATCAAAGATTGTAATTAACGATAGTTTATGGCTTATTAATGAGAGTAATATTGAAGTAGATTCTACTAGTTTCAAATTTGAAAATTTTCTTATAGAAAATAATAATCAACGCATTTCAGTAAATGGTAAAATCTCAGAAAATAAAGACGATGTGTTGTTTACAGGAATAAGCAATATCGATTTTTCAATTCTTAACACAATTACAAATGTTGATAATTTCAAGATTGCAGGAATTATGAACGGCGATATTGAACTTACTAATTTATATGACAGTTTACTCATTGATTCGAAATTTGATATAAAAAATATTTATATTAACGGCAAAAAAATTGGTGATGCTAAAGCCTTTAGTGAATGGGATAATAATAGCAAAATGATAGATATTAATGCTTCGGTAATCGACGATAAGTTTAAGACTTTTGTTATGACCGGAACGATTATTCCAAAAACAAAGCAATTGAATTTTGATATGAGTTTTAATCAAACACCTTTACGTGTGCTTGAACCTTTTCTTTACCAAAATTTATCAGATTTCTCAGGCATAGGCCAGGGCAAGGCAAACCTGAGCGGACTGATTTTTAATCCTAAACTTAGTGGAAGTTTAGTTGCATATAATGCAGCATTTTCGGTTAATTATTTAAAAACACGATATCATTTTAACGATACGGTAACAATTGTTAATGACACAATTATTTTTGATAATATTGATGTGTATGATGAAGAAAACAACAAAGCCGTTTGTGATGGATTTATATCAAGCAATAGCTTTAAAAATTGGTATTTAGATTTGAATATTACTGCAAATAATTTGTTGGCTCTCGACACTAAAGAAAGAGATAATATTCTTTATTATGGAAGAGCTTATGCTTCAGGATTGATAAAAATATTTGGTCCGGTAAAAAAATTGAATTTTGAGATCTCAGCTAAAACTGAAAAAAACACTAAAATTTATTTTCCTGTAACACAGAGTGAATCGCTTTCGAAAAATGATTTTATTACTTTCGTATCTCACGAAGAAACAAAAAAAACAGAAGAGAAAGTTATTAATCAGGATGTCGCAAAAATTAAATTAAATTTCGATTTGGAAGTTACTCCTGATGCCGAAGCATTTCTGATTTTCGATTCGAAAGTGGGTGACCTGATGAGAGGTAATGGTTATGCCGAATTAAACATGAAATATGACACAAATGGCGAGTTTAATATTTATGGCGATTATAGAATAGAAAACGGCAATTATTTATTTACTCTGCAAGATATTATAAATAAAAAGTTTATTATTCAAAAAGGTAGCACTGTTAGTTGGAACGGAGACCCTTACGATGCCGATATTAATATTGATGCTGTGTATAAAGTGAAAAAAACAAGTCTCTATGATTTAACTCTTAATCAGGAAGATATGAATAAGAGATATCCTGTTGACTGCCATTTGCTGATGACAAGCAAATTGATGAATCCCGCAATTAAATTTAGAATTAATTTCCCAACATCGCCTTATATTCAGTCTAAATCTCAAATTAACAGTTTGCCTCAGGATGAGTTAAACAAACAAATTTTGTCGCTTATGCTTATTAACCGATTTCAGCATCTTCCCGGAACCGAAGTTAACACATCGGCAGACAATGTTTCAGCTGTAGGGACAAATGCCAGTGAGCTGTTGTCTAATCAATTGAGCAATTGGTTATCGCAAATAAGTAACGATTTTGATATTGGTTTTCGTTATCGTCCGGGAGATGATATGACTGCGCAGGAATATGAGCTTGCTCTTTCAACTCAACTATTAAACAACAGAGTTAGTATTAATGGTAATGTTGGAGTTGGAGGGCAGCAATCTATAGAGAAACCTACAAATAATAATACCAACAATATAGTTGGCGATTTTACGGTTGATGTCAAAGTTAACAAAAGCGGTAAACTTCATATTAAAGCCTTTACCCGCGAAAACGATGAAATAATCTACGATGCGTCGCCATATACACAAGGAGTTGGCTTCTTATACCGCGAAGAGTTTAACACTGTTGAAGAGCTGTTTAAACGATATTGGCAAAAAATATTTGCTAAAAAAAAATCAAATGGCTTTGAGTAGTGAGCTGTGTGTGCTTGGTTTTTTATAGCCTTCATATCTGCTAAATTTCATTTATTTATATGCTTCTTCGTATTTTTTTGAATTAACCCGAAAAATTCATAATTTTTTTACGCTTAAGAATTACCAACAAATTTGGTGTTTTTTAAACCCCAAATTTGGGTACTTCTAATGCGGGGTTTACCGCTTTACTTTCCACTACCCATCGCTTATTCATGCAATTCACTTCGTTTTTGCATGAATAAAGCGGGTTAACCTGTTAGTACTGCAAAAATACTACTTGTTTATAAAAGCCTCGCTTAAAGCTGTATGACATCCTTTTATCGAACTCAGGTTATTAAACTTACTCGCAAATATCATTAATTTCTTTCATTATAATTTTGTATTTCTTTTTGCCAAGACCTAAATTAATCAACGAGTCTGGTTTCTCAATTAATTGTGAACAGGTAACAATACCCTCATTTAACAAATATTTTTTTTCTTTAGTCTTAAGGTTTCTTAGTATTGTTATAGGATAGAGTTTAAATTTTTCAATATTTTCTTTTAATCCATTGCCAACAGGGTAGTTCCATGCCAATAGATTCAATCCGCTGCAAGCACTATATTTTATAGAGTCTGACGATAAGCGAGTGTTTGTAATTACCCATCCTTTAAACGAAAAATCTTTATATTCTGGCATTCCATTACGTTTACTTATAATATCATCTACACGGGAATGAACATACAAGGGCACCTGAACACTTACTTGTTTTCCCTGATCTTTATGGTATTTGCACTCTACAAGGTGCTGAACATGGTTGTTTGTGGCAATAACATCCATTTCGTGAGTAACACAATTGCCATCTACAACAATTCCAACTTTTGTTTTAAATCCCATATTCTCAAATAATTTCCCAATTAAAATCTCAAAAGGATGACCTGTGGGACCAAGTTCTAATATTGCTTGTTTTAATCTGTATCGCAACGAAGAATCCGATTTCTCGTCACGAAGCATTGAAAAGGCACGGGCATATATTTTTTTTGTAGTAACACCCTGATATACCCACCTCTCTATTTTGGCAACAATTTTTTCTATTGTCTCATTTTTTGCTCCGGCATTATGCAACGATTGTTTAAGCTTATCTGATGAAAAAGCTTCTTTTTCACCCGAAGCTTTTTTAATAATTATTACTTTTTTGTT
>QMPG01000150.1 GCA_003648455.1 Bacteroidota bacterium | reverse complement strand
GCATGAATTAGCGATGGATAGCGGAAAGTAAAGCGGTAAACCCCGCATTAGAAGTACCCAAATTTGGGGTTTTAAAAACACCAAATTTGTTGGTAATTCTTAAGCGTAGAAAAATTATGAATTATTCGGGTTAAAGTGAGCCAAAAAAAAACAGAAATCATGTGTTAATTTCTGTTTTTTTTATTTAGAAATAATTTAATAATGATAAAAAAAATTATTTCTTCCAATCTTGTGTTGCATTAGTTTTTTTATTCAACCATTTATCAACTGCAATTGCAGCAATAGCACCATCACCCGCAGCAATAGCAGCTTGTTTAGGATGAGTGCAGAGCAAATCGCCAATTGCAAAAACTCCTTCTTTCGATGTTTCCATATTGCTGTTTACATTAACACAACCTTTATCATTAAGAGAAATTTGTCCCATTGTGTAATCAACTATTGGTTTGTTCCCCTGCAAATAAACAAAGACACCACTTACTTCAAGTTCTTCTTTAACATTTTCTTTCGATGAAATTAAAATACTTTCAAGTTTCATATTACCTCGAATTTCTAAAGGTTTTGTCTCATTAAGAATTTCAACTTTTTGATTATTCTTAACTTTTTCGATAAGTTCTTGTTTTGCTTTTAATTCCTTAAATTTATTTATCAGATAAACTTTTTTTGCAAATTTTGTCAAGAAAAGTAATTCTTCTAGAGCTTCATCGTTATTGCCAATTACTGCAACAACAGCATCTTTGTAAAAAGCTCCATCGCAAGTAGCGCAGTAACTAACCCCTCGACCAATAAATTTCATCTCACCTTCAATAGTATTTGAACGTCCCATTGAACCGCTTGCAAGAATTAAGCTTTTACCTTTATAAACACCGTTATTTGTGTAAATGCTTTTTATTTCATTATTAAAATCAATTCCAATAACTTTATCTGAGATAAATTCGGCACCAAACGATTTTGCTTGTTCCTGAATGTTTTTCAAAAGGTCTGTACCTTTTATATTTGGGACTCCAGGGAAGTTACTTATTTTGGAGGTTGAACCCAGGGCTCCGCTTGTTATTCCTTTGTCAATAACAAGAGTAGATAAATTAGCACGCGAAGTGTACATCGAAGAAGTACTCCCTGCAGGACCTCCTCCAATAACTATTACATCATATTCCTCTTTTGTTGCTTTCATTTTATATTATTTTTATTAAAATTTTATTTTTTTGTTGAAAAAATTTTTATGCAATTTTTATACCAATACTAAATTTCACACATTCAAACTTCTATATATGTATATTTGTCAGTAATACTGAAAAAGGTGACAGAAAATCATATTTTTTTTAACCCGCTTTATTCATACAAAAACGAAGTGAATTGTATGAATGTGTGATAGATAGTGGGGTGCAAAGCGGGAAACCCCGATTTAGTAATACCCAAATTTGGGGTTTAAAAAACACCAAATTTGTTGGTAATTCTTAAGCGTAGAAAAATTATGAATTTTTCGGGTTAATAGGGGATATTAAAATTTTTTTATAAAAAATTTGCATAATTAAATAAATAGTATTTATTTTGCGAGTGAATACTAACTAACAAATTCTATGATGTTAACAAACAGGCAAGAGCAGATAATTAAAGAAGCAATTAATTTAATAGATGAGAAGGGAATACAGGGATTAACAATAAAAAACCTATCAAAAGCAATCGGTATTTCCGAACCCGGGATATACAGACATTTTGAAAGCAAATTTCATATTCTTGCTGAAATTCTTGATGAATTTAAAAATAATACGCAAAAATTTAATCAACAATTGATGCAAAGTAATTTAAATTCATTACAAAAAATTGAAAAAATTTATCAAACTCATTTTGATTTGTTCATAAAAAACCCCGCAATAATTTCTGTGATATTTGCAGAAGAAATATTTAATAATGATAAAATATTGTATAAAAAAAATAATGAAATACTTCAGGCAAATGAAAACCTTATTTCACAAATTATAGAAGAAGGTCAAAATGCCGGAGAAATAAAAAGTGAAATTGATAAAAAGCAAATTGCAACAATATTAATGGGGTCATTAAGATTGCTAGTTAAAAAGTGGAAGCAAAGCTTGTATTCGTACAATCTTATTTATGAAGGAGAGAAATTATTAGAATCAATAAAAATATTAATCATAAAATAGACTAAAATGAAAATTATAAACATATCAGAAACATTGATAAAAAAAACACCTCACAAAATTGAATCAAAACTATTATATGACAATAGTTCTGCACAAGCAACACATATTAAATTGCAGGCAGGTGAAAGTTTAAAACCACATATTACACCGGTTGATGTTTTTTTCTATATTTTAGAAGGAACACCTGAAATTATGGTAGGAGAGGATAAGCAAATAGTTCATCCCGATTGTCTCGTGGAAAGTCCAAAAGATATTCCTCATTGCATTTATAACAATTCAGATAAAATTGTGCGTGTATTGGTTGTGAAAGCACCAAAACCAACATCTAAGACTATATTTTTAAAATAAATTTTGTATAAAATTCAAGTTAATAAATATTAATTAATACATAAAAAAATGGAAAAATTATTAAAGAAGTTTTTAAAAATACCATGGATTGTTATATCAGTAACTATAATAATTAGTGTATTGTTTTTCATGCAAATGAAACAAAATTCAAGAATGGAAACAGATCTTGATAAATATATGCCACAAAATCATCCGGCATTTGTTTATAGCGATCAGGCTGAAGAATGGTTTGGAATTAATGATGGAATAATTGTCGCCATTGAAAACAAAAATGGGGTTTTTAATACTGCAACTTTAGATACTTTAAAACAGCTTACTAAAAGATTGCAGAAGATGGACGAAATTGAAAAAGCTGATGTAACCTCTTTATATACTGCCGATAATATTATAGGTACTGAAGATGGTATGGATGTTAAAGCTTTTTATAAACGTGTACCTAAGTCGAAAGAGAAATTAAATGAATTAAAGCAGAATGTTGAAAATAACGAAATGATTTTTGGTCGTTTAGTTTCTTACGATGAAACTGTAACTATTATAATTGCCGAAATTCGAGACGATGTTTTTACTCAGGAATTTTATAAAGAAATACTTGAAGTAACATCATCATATCAAACAGATGATATTAAAATACATGTGGCAGGTCGACCGATTGTTGAAGGTACTATGGCTCTTCTTGGTCCTGCCGATATGCAAAAGATGGTGCCAATTGTATTAATTGTTATTCTTCTTGTTTTGTTTTTTATGTTGCGAAGTGTGAAAAGTACACTACTTACAATATCTGTTGTGTTTTTTAGCACTATCTGGGCATTTGGACTTATGGCTGCTGTAAACATTCCAATATATGCAGTTTCTACTATGATTCCTGTAATGCTTATTGCTATTGGAGTGGCAGACGGAATACATATGTATAGTCATTTGCAGTTGTTTCTGCAAAAAAATCATGAAGCAACAAAAAAAGAAGCTGTGGTTGATATGATTCGACATATGTGGAAACCTGTGGTGATGACATCTATTACAACTGCTGTAGGGTTTATTTCACTTCTTACTTCTCAGGTTTATCCAATTAAATACTTTGGTATTTTTACGGCTTTTGGAGTTCTGATGGCAATGGTGTTTTCTTTAGTATTAATTCCGGCAGGAATAATGATTTTTGGCTTACCAAAAGTTAAAAAAAGCAATAAAAGTGAGACTGATAAAAATTCAGGTCTGGCTAATAATTTTTCCAAAAAAATAATAAAACATAAAAGCGTTTCCATATTTGCTACAATCGCTATTGTTGTTTTGTCGATTATAGGAATGCAGAAAATTTGGATTAATTCCAGCTTTCTCGAAAAATTTGAAAAAGATAGTGAGATTGTTCTTACCGATAAGTTTATTAATAATCATTTTGGCGGGACAACAACTCTTAATTTGATTTTAGATTCAGAAGGTAAAAATGATGTCTTTAAAGAACCGGAAGTGTTGAAATTAGTAGATAAAATGCAAACTAAGGTGGAGAATAATTTAAAAATTGTGGGGAATTCTTTTTCTCTTACTGATTATTTGAAACGAATGAATAAGGTAATGAATGCCGATAAAGAGGAATTTAACACTATTCCTGAAAGTAAGAATTTAATCGCTCAGTATTTATTGCTCTATGAAATGTCAGGAGATCCTGAGAATTTGAATAAAGTGGTCGATTATAATTATGATAAACTGAATGTTACTTTTCAGTTGAAAAGCGATAATTCTAAAGCAATAAATTCTGCAATTGCAATAATAGACTCTTATAAAGAAGATTTCGAAAAACTGGGAATTACTATTAATTATGCAGGAAGCGGTTATAAGGGATTGGTATTTACCGATTTAATTTTGGAAGGACAAGTAATGAGTTTAATACTATCGTTAATAATCGTTATTGTTCTGCTTTCTCTAATGTTCAAAAATTTTAAAATTGGGTTAATAGGAGCTGTTCCTATTACAATAACTGCATTAATAAGTTTTGGTATTATGGGATTTCTTAATATTCCATTAAATAGTACAACAGCATTACTTTCAAGCATTGCTATTGGTATAGGAATTGATTACGCAGTTCATTTTATTGAACAGTATCGAATTAATGCTTCAATGTCAGATGATAAGTTGCTTGTGGCAAAACGAACTATGGCACATTCAGGTAGAGCAATTAGTTATAATGCAATTGTAGTAATTGCAGGTTTTATGGTTCTACTTTTTTCAGTATTTCCTCCAAATCGTGAATTGGGAGCTTTAGTATCACTTAATATGTTTACAAGTTTTATTGGAACGGTAACTATAATGATGGTGCTATTATATACTAGTAACTTGTATTTTAAAAAGAAAGAGAAATAGATTAAATGCTGAAATGCGATAATGCTAAAATGATTTAATGTTTTAAATTTAATAAAATGACTAAGAAAGAAGAATTTATTGTAGTGATGAAAAAAAGGACTAAGAAGTTTGCTGTTGATATAATTAATTTTTGCGACACTTTGTTAACAAAAAAAGCATCAGCAGTAATAACATATCAATTGGTAAAATCGGCAACTTCTACCGGTGCAAATTATAGAGCAGCTTGCAAAGCACGGTCTAAAAAAGAATTCTTCAGTAAAATATGTATTGTGGTTGAAGAGGTTGATGAATCGGAATATTGGTTAGAAGTAATTCAAGAATCGAATCTTAGTAAGAATAAAGATGAATTAGTAAGATTATTAAAAGAAGCCAATGAGATGAATAAAATAATGTCGAAAGCAAAAGATTCAACCTACAAAGATTTAAATCATTAGCACGAATAAATGAATTGATCATTATAGCATTTTTACATTATCGCATTATAGCATTTTTACATTATCGCATTATATCATTAAATAATTAAATAATTAAAACCATGAAAAAATTAAAATCAATCTTAATTGCAACATTAATCGTAGCAGGTTTTAGTGCAAGTGCACAGTTAACAGGTAAACAAATTGTAGAGAAAGCTTATAACCGACCTACCGGTGACGATCAAACATCAAACTTAACAATGACTCTTACTAATAAATCGGGAAGTCAGAGAGTGCGAAAAATTAAACAGTTCACAAAGGACTTTGGTGAAGTTGAAAAGAAAATTATGTTTTTTCTTTCTCCTGCCGATGTTAAAAACACATCATTTATGAATTGGAGTTACGACAGCGATAAATCTGACGACCAATGGATTTATCTGCCAGCATTGAAAAAGACTAAACGCATTTCGAGCGACAGCAAAAGTGATTATTTTATGGGTTCTGATTTTACTTACGATGACCTTGGCGACCGTAAATTAGATGATGATACTCACAAACTTTTAAGAGAAGAAACAATTAACGGGAAACCATGTTATGTTGTTGAAAGTGTATCTAAAGATGAAGATTATATGTATTCGAAAACAGTAACATGGATTAGAAAAGATAACTTTATTGGTGTGAAAAAAGAATTTTACGATGAGGACGAAGAACTTCTAAAAATATTAACAATAAAAAAAGTTGAAAAAATATCAGGCTTTTGGATTATTACTCATTCTGAAATGAAAAATGTTCAAAAAAATCATAAAACAAGCATGGTATTAAGCAATGTGCAAGTAAACTCAGGAGTTTCTGCATCAAAATTTACCGAAAGAATTATGATGAGAGGAATGTAAGGAATTGACTATTTTTTATTGAATATTTTTAGTTTTTCCAAAGTTTTAAACTTTGAATCTACTCCGAAAAGCATTCATAGCCGTCATTGCGAGGGCGAAGCCTGAAGCAATCTGTTTGATAAGCAATCTCTATGTTTTGATTATCAATAGATTGCTTCTCCGCCAACTGGCGGATCGCAATGACGTGCATTTTCTACTTTTCGGAGTGGCTTCAACTTTAGAAAAGCTAATATAAAATTCACAAATCAAAAACATGAAAATAAAAATAAAAATAAAAATATTATTTCTGATTAGTGTATTGTTTCTTTCTGCTTGTGACGATATGTACGACTTTTCACCTTATGTAATTAATTTTAAAGGGGAAAATAAAGATGTCAACAGAAAGAATATTGAAAAATTGCCAAAAAAGGATAAAGGTGATACTATCAGAATAGCATTCGTAGCCGACACACATCGTTTCTTTGATGAATTTGAAGGTTTTGTTAATGCTGCTAATGATTATAATAGAAAAAAACCTATTGACTTTGTCATACATGCTGGAGACATTGCCGATTTTGGATTACCCAAACAATATCTTTGGGGAAATTCTTTTCTGTTAAAATTAGATTGCCCGTATTTTGTTTTGGTGGGAAATCATGATTTGGTAGGAAACGGAGGATTAGCTTATAGCGAAATGTTTGGTGCTTATGATTTCAGCTTTATATATGCCGGTATAAAATTTGTTTTTATCAATACAAATAGCCGCGAATTTAAGTTTAATGGTAAAGTACCTGATATTAACTGGTTAGATTCACAACTACAACCAAGTGAGGATTTTAAAAATGCTGTGGTTATTTTTCACGTAGCACCTATGGATGGTGATTTCGACTCTAATTTAGAGGAAGATTTTTATACAACCATTGCAAAATACAATAATGTTTTGTTTACTGTTCATGGTCACACGCATCATCATGAAGTATATAAGCCTTATGCGGACAGCATATTGTATGTTAATGTTTATGGTGCTCAATACAAAAAGTTTAATGTTATTACTATTAAAGATGAAAAATTCGAAATTGAAACATGTGAATATTAAAATATTATTGATTTTTATTTCAATTTTATTTTTCACAATAAATGAAAGTTATAGTCAAAAATTAAAAATTACAGATAGTGTTAACTATAAAAAATTCTTGCCCGATTATGTGAAACTACAATTTGCAGGAGGAATAGGTTTCCTTTCTATAGGTGTAGGTTACACTTTTTGGGATGACAAAATAGATATTACTGGTTTTTACG
>QMPG01000149.1 GCA_003648455.1 Bacteroidota bacterium | reverse complement strand
TATAAGACACAAAGTGCTGTTGAAAGGCAATTAGGAATAATTGGCGAAGCTGTAAATAAATTTAGCAAATTAGTTCCTGATGAACCATTAAATAATGCTAAACAAATTGTTGGACTTAGAAATAGATTAATCCATACCTATGACGCTATTGACAACACAATAATTTGGACAATAATCAAAAAATATTTAGAACCGTTAAAGATTGAAACAATTAACAAAATAAAATAATACAACACAGAACCTTATCTTTTCCCTTCTCTTTCTTATAAATTATTACAAAAAATACCATTCCTACATTTGAAAAACTAAATATTAAGATTAACTTTATCGTTTAAGTTAATACTTTAATAAAAATGTCAGAAATATTAATAAAAAACGGACAAGTTGTAACATCAAGCAACGTTTATAAGAGCGATATCTTAATAAAAAATTCTAAGATTGAACTTATTGATAAAAATATAACACCAAGTAATCCAAATGTAAAAATTATTGATGCACAGTCAATGTATGTCTTGCCGGGTGCCATTGATCCTCATGTACACATGGAATTACCTACCCCTGCCGGTAAATCTTCCGACAATTTTAAAACAGGTTCTATTGCTGCTATTGCCGGTGGCACAACCACAATAATTGATTTTGTAACCCCTTTAAGAGGTCAATCTTTTATTGAAGCCTTAAACCTACGAAAAAAAGAAGCCGAGAAAAGCATTATTGATTATAGCTTTCACATGAGCCCGACATGGTGGGGCAAAAACTCAGCCAATGAAATGAAAAAATGTGTTATCGATGAAGGAATAACTTCATTTAAAACATATTTGGCATATAAAAATACCGTTGGAATTTCCGATGACATCCTCATTAATGTAATGAAAACAGCTAAAGAGCTAAATGCTTTAGTTACTCTTCATTGTGAAAATGGTGATATTGTTGATTTCCTAAGAAACAAATTTGTTTCTGAAGGTAAAACTGAACCCAAATATCATATTTTGTCACGCCCTCCCGAAGTGGAAGCCGAAGCTGTAAATCGCGCAGTCACATTAGCTAAATTAGTAGGTTGCCCAATTTATATTGTGCATGTATCAGCTAAACAATCGATAGATATTATAAAAAAAGCTCAAAAATCAGGACAAAAGGTTTATGCCGAAACATGTCCACACTACCTTTTGCTCGACAAAAATATATTAAACAAAAAAGATTTTTATAAAACTGCTCCTTATGTGTTAAGTCCTGCGTTACGCACAAAAGCACATCGAAAAAAACTATGGAACGCCCTTTCAAACAATACAATAAATACTGTTGCCACCGACCATTGTCCTTTTAATCTTGTTGGTCAAAAAGATATGGGAATAAATGATTTCACAAAAATACCAAATGGTGCAGGTGGTGTTGAACACCGACTTAGTTTGCTATACACCTACGGAGTTAATACCAACTTAATAACAATTAATCAATTTGTTGATTTGGTTGCTACAAATCCCGCCAAAATTTTTGGACTTAGTCATCGCAAAGGGGAAATTGCCAAAGGCATGGATGCTGATGTAGTAATCTGGAATCCTAATAAAGAATCAATAATCTCTGCAAAAACACACAAACAAAATTGTGATTCAAATATTTTTGAAAATTATAAAGTTAAAGGTCTGCCCGAAATTGTTATCGCAAATGGGCAAATTGCTTTAGAAAATGAAAAAATAAATGTTAATGATTTAAAAGGAAATTATCTGCACAGAAAACTTTAATTTTTTTTTGCTGTTTTAGTTTATAACTTTAATTATGATGCGATGTAGAAGCTGAATATTAAAAACAGAACTGTCTTTTCCTAAAATATGGATACATGAGTCCACTCCGAAAAGTGTTTTTAGACAAGATTAACAGGATTTACATGATTTTTGCAAAATGTAAAACATTAATTATCAACAATATAATTTTAATGGATTTATATGCATTTTTGAAAACAGGGTTTTCGGAGTGGATTCATACATGCAAAAATTAATTTAAGCTATATTTTTATACACTATTTGTATAAATGTTCTTTATTATTCTATACCTTTTAATGTCATTAATAAAAATTCTAAACTTTTTAAATAATCAAGTTCTTCATATTCTAATCCTAACAATTTTATATTAGAATAGTAGTCTTTCAATTTTATATAATAATTCTTTTCAAGCTGAATTGAATTAGCTTTTTTACCTATTTTTTTGAGCAAAAACCATTTTTCAATTAATCTGGCAATTCTTCCATTTCCATCTTGAAATGGATGTATCTTAACAAATACTAAATGAATAAAAGAAGCATAATAAAATATCTCATAGATGTCAATATCTTCTTTTAACAAGAGTTCAACATCTTTAAATAATTTGTTAATCTCAGTCTTGACAATATCGGGAGGAGCCGCAACATACTCAATCTTATCATCACTATTTAAAACAAACATGGGATTATTCCTAATCAAACCTTGCTGACTTTTAGGCAAAAGACTTTTACTAAGAATTGAGTGAGCTTTTTTAACATTATTTAATGTTAATTCATTTGTGTCAATAAAATCGTATGCCAAACATAAATCATCAACTTTTTTTGTGTAATCAGGTTTAAATTTAATCTTTAAAAATTTATGCTTAAAATAACTATCAAAATCAATATCTTCACCTTCAATCTTAGACGAATATACTGACGAAACGGATTTATAAAATTGAAAATAATCAACAGGTAAATCAACTTTCTCGTTTTGTTCTAATTTCTCTAATGGAAAAAAATTTATTTCTTTTTTAAAATCATTTAATAATATGTCTGATAATATTTTAAATTTCATTCAATGTTTTTTAACAAAGATAGCACTATATTATTTATTATATCGTAAAATTTTTATTTTCTTGCATTACCCGCAACTAAGTTATAGAAAGAACTTACTAACTTATTCATAGCTCTGGAAATCCTTTTGAATCAATAAAATTAAAATGCAGCAAATGAATTTAAAACAAATTGTTCTATTATTTTTCGATATAACAAAAACATATAAGATTTTGCATGAACCACGGAGTGCACTACAAAGTCAATAAAGAGGATTAATATTAAACCTTTTTTATTTACTTCTGTCAAATAAATGTATAATCAAAAAAATATTATGGAACACACATTAAAAAAAACAAAAAAAATTTATTAGGGTATTTTAAAACATTAGTGTATTAACTATGTAAAAGCTTATAAAACTAAAAAATTAATTTTTAACATTAATTTAAATTTAATAATTATGAAAACAAAAATTTATTTTTTCTCTGCAATCTTATTATTTGGTTTTTTCTTTTTAAGCTCATGTAAAAAAGATGAAATTGAGAGCGACACAACATCAAGCGAAGATAATTCACTTGCAGAAAATATGTTTGAAGACGTTTTTAAAGTTGTTGATGAAACTTTAAAATCTAACGACTTAGACGGTAACAAAAGTTATATTTATAATCACAACTATGGTGACTGTGGAATTGTAACAATTGAGCCTGCAGGTCGTGGTGTTTTCCCAAAAACCATAACAATTGATTTTGGCGATACAAATTGTGTAGGTAATGACGGTGTTTCTCGTCGTGGGAAAATTATTACTACAATAACTGACTATTACCGCAATGCCGGTTGTGTAATAACCACAACTCTTGATAACTATTATGTAAACGAATATAAAGTTGAAGGCACAAAAACAGTAACGAATGAAGGACGAAATGAAGCTGATCATTTGTATTACACAATTGAAGTTTCCGATGCATCAATTACATCACCTGAAGGTGAAGAAATTACTTGGCAATCAAATAGAACAAGAGAATGGATAGAAGGTGAAGAAACAACTGTATTAACCGATGGATTAGCAGGTATTTTAGACGATGTTTATTTAATCACAGGCAGCTCAAGCGGTGTTAATCGTTTTGGAAAATCTTACACTATTACAATTACTGAAGCCTTAAGAGTAGAATCTGATTGTTTCTGGATTAGCGAAGGAACAATTGAAATTGCTCCTGAAGATAAAAAAATTAGAACCCTAGATTATGGCGACGGCACATGCGACTTTAACGCTACTGTTACTATAGACGGTAAAACTCATGATATTATTTTAAGAGGAAAAAGGAGATAAACCACATATTATTTTTTTAAAGCCCGAAGTTTAAATTCTTCGGGCTTTTTATTATTATTATAGGTTCTGTTGTAGATAAATGTGGATTACCGGATTAATGCAACAATTTAGTAAAAAAAATATAATTACATGTATTTTGTTATTTAAAGTCATATATCATTCTGAATATCAGCGTCAATTCAGTTCTACATTGTCTTAAAACATAACCAAAAATAATAATTCACAATAGAACACCTTTTTTTAATATAATTATTATTTTAATTTATAAATATTTTTCAGTTTTTCTTTTCTTACTATCTTTTTTCTTTATTTATTTACCCCTTTGTCCTTCGGACATTTACTCACAAATATATATATTATTTGTGTTCGTGAGCTTCGCTTCGCTACGGTTCCCCTAAATAGGGAAAACACATTAAATAAGATTTATTACTAAATATTTAAGTTTCATTACTCTGTTTATTAATGCATCTTTCCCTTTTTAAGGGAAAGTGACGACAGTCGAAAGGGTAAAATGCTATATGTTAAATTTAAAGTGCTATATTATTTTAAATATCAGTGTTATTGCAGTTCTACATTATCTTAAAACATAAGCTTATTATATTATTATATAAAGTTTTTATAATGTAAATTTTCATCAAACAAATTTGATACTTTAATTAAAATTAATACTTTTAAAAACTGAAACTCAAAATTTACGATTATTAACTCAATATTTTAATTATGAAAAAATTTGTCTTATTATTATTTATTTCTTTTTTATTAATAAATCAATCAAATGCCCAGTTGAAATTTGGTTTCAAAGGTGGAATTACATCAACATCTATTAAAGCTGATGAAGTTATTAAAGATATAAACGATGTTGATGCATTAAAAATTCAAGGAGAAAATGCCTCAATTGGTTTCCAGGGCGGTTTTTTTGGTCGTATAACAATTGCAAACATTTTTGTTCAACCTGAATTACTATTCTCATTTACAAAAGCTGAAGTTAAAGTAACTGATTTAACACTCCCTACAACTGATGAAGCTTATGAAATGGTGAAAGATCAACAATTTAACAAAATTGATATGCCAATAATGGTTGGTATGAAATTTGGACCTGCACGTGTTCAACTCGGTCCTATTGCAAGTATTGTTCTTAGTAATAAATCTGCTTTAGCAGACTATGGCAACTATGAAGAAGAATTTAACGGAGCTACTTGGGGTTATCAGGTTGGTGTTGGTTTAGATCTTGGAGAAAGCATAATTCTTGATGCTAAGTATGAAGGCAGCTTGAGCCGATTAGGTAAAGGTGTTAAAATTGGCGGAGAAACAAGAAATTTTGATTCTCGTACAAATCAATTTGTTGTTGGTATTGGATTCGTTTTCTAAAACTTTAAATTTAACATATAACTCAAAAAGCCTTTACAGAGAGTAAGGGCTTTATTTATTATTATATTTTAAGATTTTGAAAGTATAATTATTTTTATATTTTGTTTATCCCACCATTTATCATTCTAAATGAAGTACAAATTTTGCAAGAGAAAAATAAATAATCAATCCTGTTGAATCAATTAAAGTTGTTAATAAAGGGCTACTAATTACTGCCGGGTCAAGTTTTAATTTAGTCAATATTATTGGCAAAATACTTCCCAATAAATTTGCCCAAACTGTTATTGCAACCATAGAAATTCCAACAACCATTCCAATAGTTGGTCCACCACGCCAGAAAAAACCTCTGATATACAAAATAGAACCGAGTGTTAGTCCAATCATTAATCCGATAAGTAATTCTTTTTTTACAACTTTGAACCAACTCCGAATCGTAAGTTCTCCGGTAGCCAAAGCACGAATAATAAGTGTTGATGACTGTGCCGAAATGTTTCCTCCACTGTCAATTAATATAGGAATAAAAAAGGCTAAAGCAATAACAGCCTGAATAGCATTTTCAAAATGTGCAATTATGCTTGACGAGAAAAAATCGGTAAGTAACAAAATAAGAAGCCAGCCTATTCTTTTTCGATAAAGTCTTGAAGCCGATACTGTATAATAACTTTCTTCAACAGGTGAGATGGCTGATGTTTTATGGAAATCTTCGGTTACCTCTTCTTCTCTAACATCAAAAATATCATCAACTGTAACAATACCAAGTAATACACCTTCTTTGTCGATAACAGGCAAAACTGTTAAATCGTATTTTTTAAATAATTTATAAGCATCTTCCTGATCTTCAATAGCACTAATAGACACGAAAGAGAAATCCATCATATCTCTAACCTGTTCGTCTTGTTCAAACAAAATAAATCTTCTTATGGGAATATCGTCGAGCAATTTCCAATTTTTATCAACAACATATATCATGTTTATTGTCTCCGCATCTTTACCATATTTTCTTATATGTTCAAAAGATTTCTGAATAGACCATTCCGGTCGCACAACAACATAATCAGGAGTCATCAAACGACCAACACTATCTTCAGGGTAACCTAATAATTTTAAAGCCTCTACACGATCTTTCTTATCTAAAAAATTCAATAATTTTTGAGTAAGTTTTCCCGGAAGGTCTTCAAAAAGTGCTGTCCTGTCATCATAAGATAATTCTTGAATTATTTGCTTTATTTCTTTATCGGCAAAATGTGTAAGAATAAATTCTTGTAACGAAGGCTCTAAATCTGAAAAAATTTCTGTTGCCTTTTGATATGAAACCAAACGAAAAACAAGAATAGCTTCTTTTGTATCTAAAAAAGATAACAATTCGGCAATATCTTGAGATGACAACTCAGATAAACGTGATTTGATTGTTCGCCAATCTTTATTTTCTATTATTTCTTGAAATTCAGGAAATGTAATTTTTGGAATCATTAATCTAATATATTTACATCTACAGAAACAACTTATCGATCACAAAATTCCTTAATTTAATTGTCAAAAACAAGCTAAAATCCGATTTTCTCATTGTAAAATATAGATTAATTAAGAACGTGTAACGATTTACAATACCGTTTAAGTTTGTAACATAAACTCTTAAATTCAATACTTCTATGTCTTGCGGACGATATAAGGTCTTTTATTCTGAGTTAACTTTATAACTTAAATCTATTTATTATTTAATTAGATAATTTATATTTCGTGTTTTTAGAAATACATTATTCTTTTTTTACTAAAAAAAACATTTTTTTGTTTAGAAAAAGACTTTCAAAAATAAGAAAGAATGTTGTAAATTGAAATCTCTAAAAAAACAGGTATATACGTTACTGTTATTAACCCGCTTTATTCATGCAAAAACGAAGTGAATTGCATGAATTAGCGATGGATAGTGGGAAGTAAAGCGGGAAATCCCGCATTAGAAGTACCCAAATTTGGGGTTTAAAAAACACCAAATT
>QMPG01000148.1 GCA_003648455.1 Bacteroidota bacterium | reverse complement strand
TCAATCTTTATGAGGATGGTTGAGACTTTTTCCGGCAGGCTGTCGAAGCCTATTTTTTCATCTTGCATATAAATTTGTTTTTAGGTGAATAACTATGATGCAATGATAGACCCACCTCAAATCCGACACAATAGAGTTGAAATCCGAAAGAAAATAATCGTAAATATTTTATAACGCAATATTATATCACGCTGATTATCTGGTTTTAACATGCAGCTATTGGATAAATAAAATTGAAATTATTTTTGATATTTGATTCTGCTCGGATTTCAGAAAGGGATAATCTGTTATAATGTTAAAGGGAAGCAATCATCATAAATGTTTGTGTTACCATCTATTTATAATGGCATTATCGATATGGCTAATATTGTTTAATGAATTTCGAAATAAAGAAATAATTTACCCCTGTTTTTGACTGTTTTCTTCTAGTGGGAGTGAAAATCGAGAAACAAACGCAAAAATCGAGAGATATTTTGGGAAGTGACCTGACATAAAAATGGCACTGTTTTTTCCATTCCGGTTCTAACAGTGCCACTTTTAAAAACTATGGTTGATTTGAATAAGATGTCAAGTATTTTGTGTCTTTTACTTGACAGTTTTAAGCTGTATTTATGATTGGGTTACTTTTCTTATTCATCAATTCCAATGATTGCAAAGGCCGGCTCGTTTTTGGTTTTTCTTATTCTGATAACTTTGAATATTTCTTGCCCTTTGTCGCTTTTTCTTCTTTTGTCAATGTAGCTTCTGATGGTATCTGGTGAACGTAAGTTATCTTCCCCTCCTCTGCGCCTTAACTCAAAATAGGTATAAAGCCATTCTGCCAGTTCGGCTGAAGTGTTTTTTGCTATCAGTTTCTTTTCTGACAGCTGATAAAAGGTGTGGGCAATTCTTACAGGGGTCATATCAAGTGAAATCTTTTTTCCAAGGGTAGAGCCAAAACGCAACAGTCGCCACAACCTTTCTTCATCTTTCCCGTTTGTCAGCCACTCTTCTTTAAGAATGCTGTATAGTTGTGCCAGTATATCTTCACTAATGAAATAGGAGAGGCTGTTTTCTTCAAAGAGCCGGGTTTCTTCTTTCCTGTCTAATAGTTCAAGTTCTTTTTTCGTGGTTTCATAAAGCTCGTTATAGAATTCTATATTTGAAAGGCCCGGGTAAACAATGTTTCGGTTGTCTTTTGTAAAGGCTGACAGATCATTCAACAGCATTAAGTACTTTTCTATATCGCTTTGAGCTGAAGCTTCAAGGAATTTCCTTTTTTCGATATAGGTTTTCCTGTTTGTTAGTCCAAACTTCTTTTTAAATAATTCTTTGTTGCGTATATGCGTAACATTGCTTCCTGCTGGATAAGTACGAAAACGTTCGTTATCATTGTAATCTTCGTAAGCTTTTCTTTCCATCTGTACTAAATGGGTCAGAATACGATAATGAAGAATCTCATTATCGAACGCCTTTATCAGCCAATACCGGACAAAGCCTTTTTTCTTAATCGAGTAAGCGGAACAGAAACCTGTTAATAGTTCTTCTATTTCCTGTTCCTTGTCTAAAATCTTTAACAGCTCTTGGGCTGTAATGATCAGGTTGTTATAAAATGTCTTGAAATTTTCTTTAGAATTGTTGTTTGTTTTGTTAAAGTCTGTTTCTATATCGGTGATGTTATCTTCAAGAAATTTAACCGGGTTGCTATGCTTCATGTTTTACCATTAAAACTCCAACAATTTATTTGCTATCTCTCTTTTGGCATCATCTTCAAAACTTCCCAGATAATTTTCCGTGGTGCTTAAACTTTTATGTCCCAACTGCTCACGGATAAACTCTGTTCCCACGTTCGGCCGCATTAAAACCGTTGCAAACGAATGCCTTGCCCAATAGGTTGAAATGGGTTTGTTGATGCCAACTTTGGAGGCAATAATACGAATATATTTGTTTGTCATTTTAGTTACCTGCTTAACTGTTGCCATTATTTTTTGAGCATCCATATCATGGGTGATAAAAGGGAAAACATAGCTATCGGGATTATCGTTTGGTGTAGCCCATCTCTTTAAAATAGCACGAATCTCATCAATAATTACTACATCAATAGGTTTGCTATTCCTTATCGAGTTAATGGTTTTCTTACGATAAAAATAAATATGGTCCCCCTGGATATTTTTATACTGTAACAAGCAGATATCCTTTATGTTCATTCCATTGCACAGATAAGAAAAAAACCAGATATCACGATATTTTTGTTCTGAACTTCCTTCAACAGGTTTGTAATCATACAAGAGTTTAAGTTCTTTTATGGATAAGGATTTTTTTATATTTTGAGGTGCCGGTATCTTATATTTTTTATTTCCGAAAGGAGAAACAAAACTTGTAAGTTGACTTTCTTCAACAGACAAATTATAAACAGACCGCAAGCATCGCAAATATATCCCTATGCTGGTTAAAGAACGACCGCGAGACAGCATCCATCTTTCATAATCACCGAGAAACCTCACAGTAATATCATTCACATACAAGTTTTTACTCGGATGAAATTCTTTTAACGATTTTAACGAATACTTATACGTGTTGTACGTCCCCAGTTGCTCTTTTCTTTTCAACTCTCCCATTTTAACTTCAAACATTTCAAAAATGCTAAAGGAATCAATATTTCTTCGCAAGAACTTCTTTTCAAATATTTCAAATGAAAACGTGTCTATCTCTGAAATAATAGTAACTATTTGACTTTCCAAATGTTTTAATTCAAGATTATAATCTTTATAAACACCTCTTGGTGATCTTCCCATTGTCTTTTCAAATTCAACTTCAGTCATAGATATACCTGTGCTATATCTTTTGAATTTTCGTTTAAATGTTACCCTTATTTTTACAGGAAATGTTTTATTGTTTAACCTTCTTCGTTTATCAAGAACTATTGCAGTTGTAACATTCATTAGGAATAAATTATCAAGTTAATTAAAAAAACAAAGATAATCATTTGCCCAACAATTTGCCCAACATTTTTAATATAATATGATAAACCAAGCTAAACATTAATAAATTAAACGTCTATATAGTGCTGTATACCATTAGTTTTTACAACTATTGACAACTATAAAGAATCCGTATGATTTGACTGGCAGTCAAGAGGTCATCGGTTCGATTCCGATATTCTCCACCTAAAATCAGCCACTTACAGAGTTTTTTTGTAAGTGGCTTTTTTATTTGCCCAATAAAATATAAAGAGACTTCTGAACCTTCGGGCTTACGCATGCTTTAATATACACGCCATCATTGTCAAAAACTCTTTTTCAATAAAAAATCAGCAATATGAAAGTGCTCTATCCCTTCAACATTGTCGTTCCAAATTCTATCGGTAGTAACAACATATTTAGGATAATTGTCCTTTATTTTTAACAACGGTTTGTATTCTCTTTCAAGAGTTTCTTTTTCGGTCATTTTATACGCTACCTGCACATAAATTTTCTTTCCTTGCTTTTCGGCAATAAAATCAACCTCGAAATTATCCAGTTTACCAATGTAAGTTTCATATCCTCTTCTTTTCAATTCAAGCATCACAATGTTTTCGAGTATTCCGGAAATAAGCGTGTCTTTAAATCCCATTAAAGCATACAACAAAGCGTGGTCGCCAATAAAGTATTTTTCATTGGTTTTCAGTATCTCTTTACCTTGAATATTATAGCGGTTTATCCGGTAAATAATAAATGAACTTTCAAGTGCTTTTATATAATTATAAACCGTAGAAATATCCACGCGTCGGTTTTGGCTTTTGAAATAATCCGAAACTTTTTTTGCTGAAAAAGTGTTTCCAATATTGTTAAAAACAAATTTTACAATACGATCGAGTAATTCGATATCCCGAATTTTATATCGTTGAACAACATCTCTTAAAATTACCGATGAATAGATGTCGTAAATAATCTTATAGGCGTCTTGCCGCGTGCTATTTGTTGTATGTACAACGGGGAAACCTCCGAGACGCAAAAAATCATAAAAATCGTCGAAAATGTTAATCTTGTCTTTTGCCGAATAGTTTTGGCGAAATAACAGGAATTCACTAAAAGAAAGCGGATAAATATTGAATTGAACATACCTTCCGGCGAGATAAGTAGAAAGTTCGGACGACAGCAAATGAGAATTAGAGCCGGTTATGTAGATATCAGAGTTAAAATCAACACGAAAGGAATTAACGGCTTTTTCCCAACCTTTCACTTCCTGAATCTCGTCAAAAAACAAATAGTGCCGTTTATCGCTTTTTATCTTCTCTTTTACATAACGGTAAAGATCAGCTGCATTGACAATATCTGCAAACCGGAAACTTTCAAAGTTGAGATAAATAATCTTATCCCGGGGAACACCCCTCTTTTTTAATTCGTCCTGTAATTGTAATAAAATAACCGACTTCCCACTTCTTCTAATGCCTGAAATTACTTTAACTACCGGTTTATTAATAAAACCGATAATTTTTTCAATATAATTTTTACGCAGTATCATTTTGATATATTTATGGATATACCCGCAAAGATATGAAATAAGTAATTAGTTTTATGGTTATATCCGTAATAACTATGGAATAGTACAATATTTTATGGTTATAAGCAAAATTTTATTCAAAAAATATTATTAGTGATTTCTTGCTTAGGGAAATAACCGGAAGATTAAAAGTTGCTTTTTAGCCGCGGCTTAGCTTTATTGGCTGCATGAAAGCTTTCGGGTGTGCGAGAGCGGGGGTACAGGCACGAGTCCCTGCCACACAAGCCATGCTACAGACTCGCGCCTTTGAGGTTTCACTGGATTATCTGACCGGACTGGATTATTCGCTTTTTATACATGACAAGGAGATGACCGGACTTTTAAAAGGCTACGACAACCTGAAGGATGAAGACAAAAGCACTATAAAAAAGATAATAAAGGCGTTTAGCTTTTACTCTAAAGTACAGGAAACGCAAAAGGGGATGGCTGTTTAGTAAACCTTAGCCCGCACGAAAGGATTCGGGAGCGGGGGGCCATCGTTAGTTATTTTTATTTATTAAATTTACTATCACTTTTATCATAGTTTCCTTTTCGTCAGGTTTACTTACCGCTATCATTAATGTCAATGCAACCAATGCATTATCAGCAATTCTCTTCTCCCCTGTTTCTGAAAATAATAATTCGTTTTTTTCAAGAAAATACAAAAACAAAAATGCAGCTATTCTTTTGTTCCCATCAGAGAAGGAATGATTCTTTACAATGAAATACAATAGATTTGCGGCTTTCTCTTCTATACTTGGATATAAATCAATACCGCCAAATGTTTGATAAATTGTAGCTATCGAACTTTTAAAGGAATCATCTTTTTCGTTTCCGAATAATTCACTATTTCCATAAGTTTTCTTAACTAATTCTATTTGTTTTATTGCCTCTTCATACGTCAATTGATAAACTTCTTTTCCTGATGTGTTTTCAATTTTTAAAGTTTGATAATCGTATTGGTCTAGAAGTTCAAGCGCATACGAATAATTAGAAATTAATTTCAGAAGCCCTTTACTTTCATCATTTGTTAATTCTTTGTATTCAAGTGTATTCCCAAGTATTTTTATGGTTTCTTTTAATTCATTCAGTTGTTTTACTTGTTTTTGTAATCGTTGTTGATTAATTGAGTAACCTTTAATTAAGTAGTCTTTTATTACTTGATTTGCCCAAATTCTAAATTGTGTTCCCCTTTTTGATTTTATTCGATAGCCAACTGAAATTATTACATCAAGATTAAAATATTCAATATTTCTAATGATTTCTCTTTTCCCTTCTTTTTGAACAGTTGCAATTTTTGCAACAGTTGAGCTTCTTTCTAATTCACCTTCTTTGTAAATATTGTTTATGTGTCTTGATATTACTGATTTATCTCTTTCAAAAAGGTCTGACATTTGATTGAGACTTAGCCAAACCATATCTTTTTCAAGTTTTACCTCAATCGAAGTTTTCCCTTCTGGTGTTTTATATATTTTGATTTCAGAATTTTTCATTTATCAAAAGTACAATCCTTTTTTATTGTTCCGAAATTTTTCTTCTAATGCGGCACAACGCTAAATATATCTTTACCATCAGGCCCCTCATGTTTAGGACTTTTTGAAGCATAATTATCCCACAAATTATCAAAGTGCGATTCTTCTTGCTCACTTTCATTATTATCGTCAGATGGGACTTGATATATGGTAATTAAATCATCCTGAGTTACACCATTATCTTTCATCCATTCCTCAGTAGAATACATACCATCAATATACCTAACAGGATTATTCATAGCATAGATGTAGGGAGAGTAACTCTCATACACTTCAGCTAATGGGTCTTGCACATGCCACCTGCCCAGTTGCGCATCATAAAACCTTGCCCCGTAATCGTACCAATCCAGCCCGAAATCGGTTTGGAGTTCTTTGCCGTTGTATAGGTACTTGTTTTGGTTAACCAAATCGGGTTGTGGCATGGAAATTAACATGCCAAAAGGATAGTAGGCGTTTTGTTGCAGTACCTGCCCGGTTTGGCTTAGCATTACGCGGGTGTTTCCAAGGTGATCCTTGATGAAATACTGGTATTCAAAACCTTCTTTGCTTTTTTTTCCTTTTGTTTTCATGGGTACGACAATGATAATAAAAAAACTAATTGATGGCTTTATTACTAAAGGGAAATTGAAACAGTTGGTGTTGTAAATAACCTTAGCCCGCACGAAAGGATTCGGGAGGGAGCAAAGGATTATTCGCTTTTTATACATGATAAGGAGATGACAGGACTTTTAAAAGGCTACGACAACCTGAAAGATGAAGATAAAAACACTATAAAAAAGATAATAAGAGCGTTTAGCTTTTACTCTAAAGTGCAGGAAACACAAAAGGGGATGGCTGTTTAGTAAACCTTAGCCCGCACGAAAGGATTCGTGAGCGGGGGGGTTAATGGGAATATATATCTTTATTTTTTTCTATTTTTCTTTTTAAAAACATCATTAATTCTGGATTCATTTTATAAAAAGAGCCGTTATGAACAATATGGAATCGCCCCAGACAAATTATATCAATAGTTTTATCATGAATAATCTCTATCTTAATCCTTATGTCTGCCGATTTTATATTATTATCTAATGACAGCTTTTTGATACTATTTAATAAATAATCAATATCTTTTTGATTCGTTATATTCATAATTATTACTTGCTTGCCAAATGCTTTTTCGAAATTTTCACAGCTGACATTAATAGGTGTCATAATGTTGAGACCAACATATTTAATAGTTGTCGTATTCATAGTTTTGTTTTGAGAAGTACAGTTATAAGATACTACTACTAATAATAATAAAAATAGCCAAGAAAATTTAGTGTGATTATTTCTGTTTTTCATATTTCTGTTTTTTTTCTTTTTTTGCACTGATGGTTACTATATTGGCTATTTCTGTTGAGGTCGGACTATTTGTTGGATATAATGTTCCACCGTGGTCAGTACGTGTTACTTCTTCATCTTTAATTTCTCCC
>QMPG01000147.1 GCA_003648455.1 Bacteroidota bacterium | reverse complement strand
TACAATAATTTCACTTCCGTCGGTTAAAGTTTTAGTTGCGTGTCCGTGGCGTGCTGACGGTCTTGGTCCGCTTAATTCTTCTTGATGCCAAGTGTTTGCCACCGGGTCATAACTCCATCAATCGTCCAATGGTCCGGCTTCTCCGTAACCACCGTAAATATACATCAAGTCTGCTCTTGCCCAGGCTTGGTGGTCTTTGCGGATTGGTGGTGGGCTGTTGTTTGGAGTTATTGCATTCCAAGCATATGAGTCAAGCTCAGATAAATCATTCATTAAAACATCTTGTGCATCTTCCCCACCAAACAAAAACACTCTACCATCGGGCAAGGTTACCATACTATGTCCCTGTCGCGCATCGGATGGATCGGGCGGTTCTATTGGTTGCCAATCCTGTGCAGAGAGATTTGAAAAACCGATTAAACCGAACAGAAAAAGTCCACTTAGAATTTGCTTTACATTTTTTTTGTAATTTTTTTTCATTTTTGACTCCTTTCTTTTAATTTTAATTTGTTTTACGCTGTTCTTTTATTTAGTTCATATCCAAAACAAAATTATACTTGCGCATAGTACAAGCTGTTCCTTAAACCATAATAATACATTTTATAATTAACATTTTCAATATTTTACCCAATAAATTATTCGTTTCCGGTCAGTTTTAATGAACAGTCATCGGTTTCCAAATGTTTGTTAAGATACATCGTTTACAAAAGTTATAGATTAGACTTTACACTAAATTAGTTTCTAACCTTACTGATTTTCCTTTTGTTCTTAATTCATTTTCGTCAAAATAGCCTAAAAATACATTTCTATAAAATACCCTCCAGATTCCATTGTCCATTTTCAGGACTCCTTCATATTTTCCTTTTAAAGATGCGGTTAAATAAGCCCAGTTACAGGCTCCCATCTCATGGAACCATTCTGTTAACCTTTAAAACTTTCATCTCTGAATCATAATCAAAGTTGGTATTTTTTCCGGAAAAGGACGTGTTGAAAAATTATGCGTAGAAGCAAGAGTTCCCATACCTAAAGCCAGGGCAAACTCATACTTTTATATTTAATACTTTTAGTAAATAAGCTTCATCCCAACCTGCTTTAAGCCTTTTTCCGGCAATGCCCTGTTTTTCAGTTTTCTCATTTTTTCAATAAATTTAAAGCGATTTTTAGAAGTATAGAGTAATTCTGAGCAGTATTATTATTTCTTTTTCTAGAAGCGTCTTCTAAAAAAGCAACATCTAATGTCCAATGCAATTTATTCTCAATTCCCCAATGAGAACGAATATTTTTCTGATGATTTACGGCTGTGTCTATTAAACTTGAAATGTAATATCTAATCGCCCCCACTCGGATTAATCTTCCGCCAGCCACCGCTCGGATTAATCTCTGATTAAGTCGCATCTTAAAGTTTGTCTCATGACAAACATGACTAACAAAACGGTCAGAAAACCGAAATCAAGTCAAGCTTAATCAGAGATTAAACTTAGCAAAGGTCAGAAGGCAGATATTTATTATATCCTCTTCCACTCCATTGTTTTGCGCATAATGTATTTTGAGCCAACGATGATAATTCCGGTTTCTGTGACTTCAGTAATTTTCAAATTAACATTGATACCTTTATCAGGGCCGTACATTTCGCCATTGACCCAAATTTTTTCTTCAGCATCGTATTCTAAATCTTTAATAATTAGCTTTCCTAACAAAAGATCATTACGTTTTGAGCTATCAGAATTCTTCACATCACGTGTTTCTCCATCTCGATAGTTATTAAGACCAACTATTTTTCCGAAATATTTACCATCCTGTTTAAATAATTCCACTTCTAAATCATTAGGTAAAAGATATTTGCCAATTATTACATCTGCATTTTGAGCAAAAGAGAATCCTGTAAAAAGTATAATTAAAGCGACTGTTAGTTTTATTTTAAGCATAATGTGTATATTTTTTAACTAGTAAATATTCACTTACAAAACACGTTTATTTTTTTGAAAGACACAAATTTTTAATGCTTTTTAAGAGTGTTTGTGGTGGGTGTAAATTTTAAAATATTTCCTCCTCCACTATCAGCCTCATTTGAAATGAATAAAACACCATCTTCAGAAAAGCAAATTCCTTCAGGCTGATTAAATATTCTCATATCAAGTTCAATGATATTGAGAAGTTTTCCAGATGTATCCATAACAAGCAACAGCTTTCCAATGCTAGAAAGCATATATATTTTATCCTTATCTAAAGGATGAATGGCTAATCCCGAAGGATAAAAATTACTTCCATTGCTAAGCTTAAGTTTCATCGCTATTTTCGTAAAGAATTCTGTAACAGAACCAGCAGCTTTTGCACTATCTATTTTAGCGAAATCTATTAAATAGACTGGCTTTTCTATTAAAGTCTTAAGTTCTAAATCGAATCGATAGACCGCTTTAAATCCGGCATATGATTTTTCTTTCTTAATTGAGGGGGAACCTTTACAAGCAATTAAAAGTGAGTTTCTGGCTTCATCGTAAAATAAACCCTCGGTATTATTCTTCTGGCTGAGAGGCGTTTTAATTTTTTTTGCTTTTTTAGGCTTCTTTTCAAAATTTCTGACTTCGAATAATGTGCCATCGCTTCTCAATACATAAGCATCATCTCCAACAATAGCAACATCTTCATAATCGCCATCTTTTCCAAAGTCTAACTTTGAGATTACCTTTCCCTTTTTCGTATCAAAGATGTAGATATTGCCCTTTTCATCTTGTATACAAGCAATTCTATCTTTCTTAAAATAATCGATTCCTGATATTTCTTTGAGGTCCTTAGGCAATTGATAAATGGTATCAGGATGCTCTAAATCGTATAAAAAGCCGGGAACTTTTTTATACTCTCCAGTCAGATTCTTCTTTTCTTCTAGAGGGTCGCAAGAGGTAAGGCTCCAAAAAAAAGAACCTAAAAGAAAAAGAAAGATCAATCTATTCAAATTTTGTTTTAACATCATCGGTACTTATTTCACCAAGCAATTTACGGATAAATTCCCTAGTCCATCCTTATTTTCAAACTTCCAACCTTGCTTTTTAAGTATTCTGATTAACTCACGATTAAGCATACCGTGAGCAACAACAACACTTTTACCATTTCTTTCAGCATATTCTATTAACTCACCCGCAAAGATTTTGAGATCTTCTTTCCGTTGGCGGTAGCTTGACTTTTTATGTATACTTTTTCCAATCATCCACGAAATACGCAATGTATATTAACGAACACTAAAAAATATCCAAAGAATTATCAAAATAAATTCATAACTTTAAAGTTATTAAATGTTGTCATTATGAATAAATCAAAAATCACCCTCATATTAATGATTCTTATTTTCGGTTTATTGGAAATAAATGCACAAACATCGGAAATTGACAGCCTCGAAAATTTATTGCAAAAGCATATCGAAGCAGATACTGTAAGAATTAATTTATTGAATCAATTAGCTTCTCGATTATTTTATACAGATATTAACAAAGCATTAATACAATTTAATGAAAGCAAAGCCATTGCTGACAAACTAAATTTTGCAAAAGGTAAAGCCGAAAGTTTACGATTTATTGGAATATGCAATTATTACAAATCTGATTATCCCCAAGCACTTGAAAATTTCAAGGAATCATTAAAGATTTATATGGAATTAGGATTGAATAAAGGAATTTCATTGTGTTTTAATAATATTGGATTAGTTTATAAACAACAAGGCAATTATCCGCAAGCTCTTCAATATTTTCAAAAAGCTCTAAAAACAGCAGAAGATTCCGGTGATAAAAAGAAGATTGCAATGTTTGTTAGTAATATGGGAACTGTGTATAATAAACAAAACAATTACCATAAGGCCCTTGAATCTTTTCAAAGAGCATTGAAAATATTTGAAGGATTTGGAAACAAGAGAGCAATTTCAATTTGTTTAAACAATATTGGGAATATATACTATTCAATGGAAGATTATACCAAAACTATTGAGAACTATGAAAACTCATTAGAAGTATATAAAGAAATTGGTGATAATAAAAACACTTCGATATGTTTAAATAATCTTGGGGTTATATTTCTTAATAAAGGCGAATTTTCCAAAGCTATTTATTATTCGGAGCAATCGTTGAAAATAGCAGAAGAATTTGGTTACAGAACCAATATTTCACAATCTTTACAAAATTTAGGCAATGTATATATAATCAGGGAGGATTACGGAAAGGCTATGGAGTATTATCTTAGGTCTTTAAGAATTAGTGAAGAAATCGGAGAAAAGTCAGGAATCTGCATATCATATTTAAATATCGGGAAAATATATTTTAAAACAAACCATTACAACAAAGCAATTGATTATACCCTTAAAAGCCTTGAAATAGCAAACGAACTGGAACTTATTGATAATCAAAAAGAAATCCGTCTTCAACTTTCCGAAATATATGCAACTACAAAAAACTTTAAAAAAGCATATGAAAACTATGTGTTATTTAAAGAGTTAAGTGACAGCATCTTTAACGAAGATAACATTAAAAAAATAATAGGACTGGAATATCAATACGAATATGAAAAAGCAAAACAAGCAATAGAATTAGAACAGCAAAAAAAGGATGCTATCAATACAGCAGAGTTGAAACATCAAAAAATGGTGCGTAATTATTTTATTATAGGTTTTGTCTTAATGATTCTGTTGGTTTTTGTTGTCCTTCACAATTTCATGCAAAAGCGTAAATCAAACAGAATTCTTCTGGCACAAAAAAACCAAATTGAAGAAAAAAATTCAGAATTGCTTTCTAAGAATAAAGAAATCCGGACTCATACTGAAGAACTAAAAACAACAAATAAAAAACTTAAAGAACTAAATGCGACAAAAGACAAATTCTTCTCAATAATTGCCCACGATTTAAAAAGTCCTTTCAACTCAATACTTGGTTTTTCTAATTTATTATTAGAAAATCACCTACAATATAATGAAATAGAAAGAGAAAAGTATATAAAAATAATTGATAATAGTGCAAAGGAAGCCTATAAATTATTAGATAACTTACTTAATTGGGCAAGAGTTCAAACAAAAGGATTTATTTTTAATCCTAAAGAGCAATCTCTTGAAAAAATACTTATAGAAGTAACAAAATTGAATAAGAATAATGCTGAGATGAAAAATATTAAGTTATCTTATAGCTTATCTAAAGATATTATTATTTACGTTGATTATGCTATGATAGAAATAATATTGAGAAATCTAATTTCTAATGCTATCAAATTTACTCATAAAAACGGAGAAGTAAAAATTAATGCAGGACAAGATAACGATAATGTAATTATTTCTGTATCAGATACTGGTGTAGGAATGACGCAAGAAAAGGTGCAAAAAATATTTGATATAAGCGAAAAAACATCAACAGTAGGTACCGAAAATGAAAAAGGGACAGGCTTAGGCTTGATATTATGTAAAGAGTTTGTAGAAAAACACAATGGCAAAATTTGGATAGAAAGTGAAATAAAAAAAGGTAGTAAATTTATTTTTTCAATACCAAATAATTTTAATTGACAGTTTTATTTCAAAACTGATAAACAAAGAATATTTAAAAGAAATAATGAATAAACATCTGATAATTAAAGAATAGCAGGCGCTAGGCTCATACGTAATTGCTAATTTGGTGAATAGTTGGAGAATTTTTATATCTTTAAAGAAGAACTTGAAGAGAGGTTAGAATTTGGAAAATGGACAGTTACCTCTGAGGAAACCATGATACCAGATGAGGATGGATGGTATCAAACTGCATATGGAGTTACTTATACCATCCCGTTTTAATTAACTTGGAGGCGCATAAATTGTGCCTCCATAATAATATACTTATTATGAAAAAATCAAAATTAATATTATTCCTTTTTTTGATAAATATCTCAGGAACATTTTCTCAAAACACGAAAAAAATTCAAATTGTTGACGATAACAACGAAGCTATTCCTTTTGTACACATTAAATTATCAGATAATTTTGGATTGATTAGTGATGTTAATGGATGTTTCATTTTAAATACGGATATTGATAGAGACTCATTAATTTATATTTCGCATATAGCTTTTGAACCACAACAGCTAACAACAAACAATTTGAATGATACAATTCACTTGATGCCCAAGCATCACCTATTAAATGAAATAATAGTCACAACTGATGATGTTTCCGAAATATTAGCAAACGCCTTTAAAAATGTGAGCTATGATATTAGGAAAAATTATAATAGTACTAGGTTATTGGCTATTGGAGACTCTATATTGTATTATGATGAGACCTCATTTAAATTAATAAAAGTTGAAAATGAAAAAATTAGAATTAAAACATACAATACTATAAATTACAATATTTCAACGAAAAATAATTTTAACACAAAGTTTCCTTTTGCCGCAACACTATCAAAAAATCCTTATTGGGTTTACAACTCAAAATCTAATTTATCAGCGTTAATAAAAAACGCATACTTAGTGAGTAAAAATAGAATCTATTATAAAATTAAATCTGTTACTGATTCTACAAACATCACTATGTATGTAAATCGTAAAAACAACAGACTACTAAGATTCGAAAAATCACTTAATCCTAGAGTCATCCAAGAAGATGTAAAAATTGGAGCTGCAAATTATTCATATGATTTTGAAATTACTGATGACAATAAAATTGTCATTAAATTTTTTAAATACCAATCCATAAGTTATTATAAAAGGGATACTTCAGTGATTAGTTTAAAAAGCAGCTTCTCTGATATTTTAGTTGATAAGATAAATGTAAGGGATTCAATTTCTTTCAAGACACTAGAGGAATTAAAAAGCTATAAGCAGAAACAAAGAATTATTGATGCCTCATTGTACTTTTATTTTAAAAGAGATGAGCTACATACGGAAATTAACAATAATGACTCCACATCAGAATTAAGTTCTTCAATTATATTAGGAAATCCTAAGTTTCATATTAATTCAGATCTGAAGGACTTTAAATTGACCATACCAAAACAAAATTATTATATAGCATTATATAATCAAGCCACTTTATCATATGATTATTACCCTTCCAATTCTAAAATTAATGTTGATGTGAATTCAGTTAACTTTAACCAAAGGGTATACAATATGAGGAATAAAGATAGCTTTAATCCATACGGAGTCCTTAATCCCCAATCTTCCGTTTTTATGGGTTTGATAAACACTTTTTTGAATAAAATTCAGGACAAATAGAAAGACATCCAATAACTCAATTGCATTAATTTAAATTTGTATCCATTGCATTAAACAAAAATTGCAAAAGAACTTGTTTGTCGTCTAACACTTTTTTGCTGACACGTAAAACAAAATTAATTAGTGTTAAAATGAAAAAATATGAATAAAACAATTAAAAGCCCAGCAGGTAATAAATAGGACTCTGAGCGGTCTGCAAGACCCAGCGATGAGTCTGTGTTGAACTACACCCGCCGGGTTTCGAGCTATGTACTTAACGAAGGTTTTTATTGTTTTTTA
>QMPG01000146.1 GCA_003648455.1 Bacteroidota bacterium | reverse complement strand
TCTTATGTTGATGGACCTGTGAAAAAAATCGGTAATCAAGATTTTGTGTTCCCAATTGGTACAGGGTCTGTTTTTGCACGATTGGGTATTTCCGGTTTAAGCGGTAGTTCAACTTTCACTGCCGAATATTTTGACAAGGCTTATTCAAATACTACATCACTTGAGGCAGGTTTAAATAGTGTAAGTGATGTTGAATATTGGAATTTGAACAGATTATCCGGAACAGCCACTCCAAAAGTAACTCATTATTGGGAAGATGGAACGCGAAGTGATATTACAGACCTTGATGCCTTAGTTTCTGCTAATTTTAGCTCTAGCGAATGGAAAAATAAGGGACAATTATCTTATACAGGAGATGTTAATAAAGGTTCTGTAACTTCAAATGATGCCTTCACTTCCTTTGGACCAACTACGTTTGGTTTTGCTTATATTACATTAACATGGGACGGCTCTGAAGGAACTGATTGGAATGATGCAAATAATTGGACACCTGCTAATGTGCCATCTAAGACTACAAATTTAATTATTCCTGATGTTACAAACGATCCAGTTGTTTCAACTACAGGATGTGAAGTGTTTGATTTAACTATTCAAAACAATGCTAAAGTTACAATAAATAACAGCAACGATTTAACAATATATGGCTCGCTTGATAATCAGACAGGTGGCACACTCGAAATGCAGCCAAATTCAACATTAAGCGTTAAAGAAGATTGGACAAATGCAGGTACATTTACTGCAGGAACAGGATCTTCAGTTAACTTTAACGGAACAATAGACCAAAGTATTAACAATGATGGGCCATTTAACAATTTATTGATTGATGGTTCAGGAACAGTATCGCTGAATACTAGTATTACTGTAAATGGAAATATTTCAATTTCAGGAACTCTTGATGCCTTAGCTTCTACTATTAATTTAAGTGGTGATTGGACTAATACAGGTACATTTAATCGATCGACTAGTACTATTAATTTCTGCAGTACTTCTCAACAGAGAATTACTAAAACTACAGGAGAAGAGTTTTATAACCTTACAATTAACAATACAAACGAAACTATTCCCCAAGTTGTTTTAGGTAGTAATGTCTTAGTTTATAATAATTTTACACTTACTTCTGGTGTGGTTCAAACAACATCAGGTAATTTATTGTCGCTTGATGTAGGTGCAACTGTAATTGATGGTAATGATAGTAGTTATGTGGCAGGACCTTTAAGAAAATACGGTATTACTGATTTTGATTTTCCAATTGGTAATGACACAGTATATGCAAGATTAGGAATATCTTCTATGACGGGCTCAGGAAACTTTATTGCTGAATATTTTAATGCTCCATATTCAGATATTACTACAATGGGAACTAATATGCATCATGTGAGCAAAATTGAGTATTGGGATTTAGATAGACCTTCAGGTACTGCAGAACCACTTGTTAAACTGTTTTGGGAAGATAGCTCAAGAAGTGTTATTGATGCACCTGATTCATTAATTGTTTCTCATTTCGAAACAGGTCAGTGGAAAAACTTCGGTAATTCAGCATTTAACGAAGCTGCAGATTCTTCAGGTTGGGTTCTTTCAAATGATCATTTTAAAACATTTAGCCCTATAACTTTTGGTGTTACAACTGATAAAGCAGAATCAAATCCACTTCCAATTGAGTTAATATCATTTAATGCAAATTTAGATAATGATAAAGTCAATATCTACTGGGCAACTGCTTCCGAAAAGAATAATGATTACTTTACCATTCAGCGTTCTACTGATGGTTATAATTTCGAAGATGTTGAGGAGACATCCGGATCAGGTAATAGTAATAGTTTAATTAATTATAGTGCTGTGGATTACGAACCATTGTATGGGCTTTCTTATTATAGATTGAAACAAACAAATTATAATGGAAAATCGACTTACTCCGATTTAGTTTCGATAAAATACGAATTTGATATAATTGAGAATTCTTTCGAGATTAGCTTGTATCCAAATCCAGTCAATGCTGAAAATGATTTAAATATTATGCTACATAATGTTCATAGTGGAGATGTTGTGCTAAGAATTAGTGATATGTTAGGTAATATTTACTTGTTAAAAAATATTTATATTGCTGAGACTAAATCTAAAAAGTTGATTACAATTGAAAGAAACTTAAATTTAAAAGCAGGTATTTATTTGGTTTCTATTACAGGAAAAGATTATTATTCAAGAACTAAATTAATTGTTGAATAGGATTTTTTAAATATAAACGATGGATAGTGGAAAGTAAAGCGGGAACCGAACCGCCAGTTGGCGGTGAGCTCACGCAAGTAAATCTCGCATTAGAAGTAATCAAATTTGGGCTTATTAATAAGCCCAAATTTGTTAGTAATTCTTAAGCGTAGAAAAATTATGAATTTTTCGGGTTAACCGGAGTTCGATGTAAAATGAAAAATGGGTGCCGTTTGGCACCCATTTTTTATGAAAAGATACTGTCTTTATGAGAAGAATTTCTTATATAAACAACTATTTATTAACCATTTTTTTAGTTGATCTTTTCATATTATTTATCTTTCAAAAAAGATGCCAAAAGTATATAAATATTTTGTCTTTCAAAAAAAAATCTATTTTTTTTTGATTTTTTTTTCACTACTGTCCGACTAAAAAATATTGAATCTGTTGAACCCCCTGCTATTATTACGTCACATCGGGACGTAAAATAAATGTGGGTTACTTTCAGTTCTACCAATATTAACCCGCTTTATTCATGCAAAAACGAAGTGAATTGCATGAATTAGCGATGGATAGCGAAAAGTAAAGCGGGAAACCCCGCATTAGAAGTACCCAAATTTGGGGTTTTAAAAACACCAAATTTGTTGGTAATTCTTAAGCGTAGAAAAATTATGAATTTTTCGGGTTAAGTCCCTGACGGAACTGTCCCGAGGTGACCAATATGTTGGTAGAAAACAAGTTGCAATTTAAACAGAAGTCCCGTTAGGGACGATATAGTATTATCTCGGACAATAGTTATTTTTTTTAATAAGAAATATTATAAGGCAATTATCTCACAAATAGAGTCCTGGGAGAGTTTTTAATGATTTTATTGATGTTATTATTGATAAAAAAAACAATGAAGGAATAATGAAGAAATAGAGTGGAATAAATTATATTTATAAGCTTTCTTTAATATCAAGAAGCATCTTTTTTATTTTCTGTAAAGAACTTATTACTTCAAAATTGTTAATTGTGTCTTCTTTATTTTCTTTAAGTTTTTTCTTTGCACCTTTTAAAGTCATTCCCCTTTCTTTTACTAAATAATATATTAGATAAAAATTTTCAATATCTTTTTTAGTAAATAAGCGATTTCCTTTTTTGTTTTTTTTTGGCTTGATAATATCAAACTCCTTATCCCAATATCGTATTAATGATGTATTAACACCAAACATTCTTGCAACTTCACCAATTGGGTAATATAACTTTTCTATTTTTTTTTCTTTATAAGGCATAAAGATTTTTTTTATAATTAGTCAAAACTTTGATTTTTTCTTGATGATATTAAGATCATTTTGTCATATTCGGAAGGGGTGATGTCGTTAAAGTAATAGTTGATTGGATTAACTGGTTTGTTATTCCTTCTCACTTCATAATGTAAATGAGGAGCTGTTGAAACTCCTGTAGAACCTACAAAGCCAATCAATTCCCCACGATTTATTTTTTGTCCCCTTTTTACAACTATTTTACTCAGATGAGCGTAAACAGTTTTGTATCCATAATTGTGATTTATTATTACTCTTTTACCATATCCACCTTTAGACATTCCGGCTTTTATTACCTTTCCATCACCGGTTGCATAAATTTTTGTTCCGGTAGGTGCTGTTAAATCAATTCCGGTATGCATTTTTCTTGTTTTATAAATAGGATGAATTCTATAACCAAATCCGGAAGCAAATCTAATTAAATCTTTGTCTGATATGGGAGCAATTGCCGGAATACAAGAAAAATATTTTTGCTTGTTTTTTGCCATATCAATAATCTTATCGTAAGATTTTGATTGTATATATAATTGTTTTGAAATTTTGTCTAATTTTTTTGCTGTTTCAACAACAAGCTCTGAGTTATTGTAGCCTTCTAGTTTAGCATAGCGATTAACTCCTCCAAAACCGGCCTCTCTTATCGATTTTGGTATTGGGTCGGCTTCGAAAATAACTCTGTAAATATTATCGTCTCTTTGCTGAATATCGCTTAACACATTTGAAATTTGTGTTAGTTTTTTATCCATAAGCTTATACTGAACTAATAACTGCTTGTTTTCACGTTTTAATGCTTTCTCTTTTGGTGTGTCGAAAAAAAACGAGAATACAATGATAATAATTATTGCTAAAAAAAGGCTTGCCAAAATATACGATAAAGCTTGAAAAAACATTTGCTTAGACGTTCGTTCAATTTTAACGTAATTGAGAGATTCTGGATTAAATTTGTATTTATATTTTGACATAATACAAAAATCTAAAAAAAAATGTAATAAACAAATACAAATCTAAATTAAATAAATTAATTTTACAAACTCTTTTACGTTTGACAGTGTTTAAAGTAATACATTAATAAAAATAATATAATTGATTTTTAACATAAGTTTTATGAATTCTAAAGAAATAAGGAAAGTATTTAAAGATTTTTTCGAAGCAAAAAAACATCAAATTGTGCAATCTGCACCTATGGTAATTAAGAACGATCCTACTCTAATGTTTACCAATGCAGGGATGAATCAATTTAAAGATGTGTTTTTAGGAAATTCATCAATTAAATATAGCCGTATTGCAAATTCACAAAAATGTTTAAGAGTTTCCGGTAAACATAACGACCTTGAAGAGGTAGGACACGATACTTATCATCACACAATGTTTGAAATGCTTGGTAATTGGTCGTTTGGCGATTATTTTAAAGAGCAGGCTATTGATTGGGCTTGGGAATTGTTGGTCGATGTTTTCAAAATTTCTAAAGACAGACTTTACGCAACTGTTTTTGAAGGCTCAAAAGATGATGGTTTAGATAAAGATAATGAGGCTTTTAATTTCTGGAAAAAATATCTTCCTGAAGATAAAATTATTAATGGTTCGAAAAAAGATAATTTTTGGGAAATGGGAAGCACTGGACCTTGTGGTCCTTGTTCTGAGATACATATTGACTTGAGAGATGAGGAAGATAGAAAGAAAGTTGATGCCGTTGATTTAATTAATAAAGACCATCACCTTGTTATTGAGATATGGAATTTAGTTTTTATACAGTATAACCGTAAAGCAGACAATTCTTTAGAGCACTTACCAATGAAACATGTTGATACTGGTATGGGCTTTGAACGTTTATGCATGGTTATTCAAGACAAAAAATCAAATTATGACACAGATGTTTTTCAACCAATAATCCAAGAAATTGCTAAAAAATCAGGTAAGAAATATGGCGAGAATGAAAAAGATGACATTGCAATGCGAGTTATTGCTGACCATCTAAGAGCTGTTTCGTTTGCTATTGCCGATGGACAATTACCTTCAAACAACAAAGCCGGTTATGTAATTCGTCGTATACTTCGACGTGCTGTTCGTTATGCTTACACTTTCTTAAACCAGAAAGAACCATTTATTAATACTTTGGTTCCCGTGCTAATTTCTAAGATGGGCGATGCATACAAAGAATTAATCCAGCAACAGCAAATTATTGAAAAAATTATTACTGAGGAAGAAGTTTCTTTTTTACGCACTTTAGATGTTGGAATAAAGCTTCTTGATAAAATAATTGCACAGGTAAAAAAAGAGAAAAATAATTCTATTAAAGGAAAAGATGCTTTTGTTTTATATGACACTTATGGCTTCCCTCTTGACTTAACTCAGCTAATTTTGAAAGAAAATGGCTTGACTGTTAATATTGATGATTTTAATAAAGAAATGGAAATGCAAAAATCTCGTTCTCGTGATGCTGCAATTATTGATACAGATGATTGGATTATACTGTTAGACGATGAGGTTGAGGAGTTTGTCGGCTACGATTATAATGATGCCGAAGTGAGAATTGCTCGATATCGTAAAATTAAAATCAAAAATAAAGAATTGTTTCAATTGGTGTTTCAGCTTACTCCGTTTTATGGAGAGAGCGGTGGACAAGTAGGCGATACCGGATACATTGAAGCAAATGGAGAAAAAATTTCAATTATTGATACGAAAAAAGAAAACGGACTTACCATTCATATTACTAAACAGTTACCTTCTAATCTTAATGTTAAATTTATGGCTGTTGTTAATAAAAACAGACGGAATTTAATTAAATGTAATCACTCTGCAACTCATCTTTTGCATTATGCTTTGCGCAAAACACTTGGTGAGCATGTTGAACAAAAAGGTTCTTTAGTTGATGATAAACATTTGCGTTTTGATTTCTCTCATTTTCAAAAACTTACTGATGATGATATTACAAAAGTAGAGCAAATTGTAAATTCTAAAATTAGAGAAAATATCCCATTGAGCGAAAAGCGCAATTTGCCAATCAGAAGAGCAATGGAGATGGGAGCAATGGCTTTGTTTGGTGAAAAGTACGGCGATACGGTAAGAGTTATTCAATTTGATGATTCTGTTGAACTATGTGGCGGTACTCATGTTAATGCAACCGGCGAAATAGGCTTTTTCAAAATTATTTCGGAAACAGCTATTGCTGCAGGTATAAGAAGAATTGAAGCAATTTCTTCTTTTAATGCTGAACAATATATCAACAAAGAGGTAAAAACTTTGAAACAAATAAAGCAGATTTTTAATAATACTAAGGATGTTGTTAAAAGCATTGAAGAGGTTATTAATGAGAATGCACAGCTTAAGAAAAAAATTGAAGATTTTAACAGAGAGAAAGTAAATATTATTAGAAAAGACTTAGTTAATAAGGTTCAAATTATTAATGGAATTAATGTTGTTGCAGAAACTATTAATATTGATTCTGCAGATTCAATCAAAAATATTGCTTTTCAACTCAAAAACCAGATAGATAATTTATATCTTGTTCTTGGTGCTGAAATTAAGGGGAAAGCAAGCCTTACGGTAATGATTTCCGATAATTTAGTTAAAGAAAAAGATTTGCATGCAGGAAATATCATACGTGAAATTTCAAAAGAGATACAAGGAGGCGGAGGCGGTCAGGCTTTTTATGCTACTGCAGGAGGTAAAAATCCCAATGGTTTGACAAAAGCAATTGAAAAAGCAAAAGAGAAAATTAAATAAAATTTTATTCAAACTGTCATTTCGAGCGATAGCGAGAAATCTAGTTCACTCAACTCATAGCTAGGGAACGGGATTTCTCCTCCGCCAGCTGGCGGAGGAGAAATGATAAGTAGGAGACTTTAAAGACCAAAATTAATTTGTATTAATTGAACTCAGGTTAATAAGTTCTAGTCATATCTTCAGGCACACAAAAAATAAAATCTGCTGTGTTTTTATTTTCATCTTCCAAAACATCAATATTTTTTTGCAATACTGTGGTGATTGT
>QMPG01000145.1 GCA_003648455.1 Bacteroidota bacterium | reverse complement strand
TAATTTTTTTAATTACACATTTGTCAAAGGTAGCAAAAGGTTCTCTCTTTTGCTACCTTGGCTAACGGAGGTTTCGTTCAACAAAGGCTATACGTAATTTGGGCAAAGTGCTAATATTGCAGTCTATAACAATAAATATAATTAGTGGTAAATTGAAAGTGTGGAATTTCAAAATCCCAAACTACGCATAGCCAAGACCGTTGTGTGCCATGCCAACCTTACTATCATATTTTTAATGTTGACATTTACAATAAACCATGTCTCATACCCGTTCGGGTACATTTCAGAAAAAATCTAATATTTTATACCCGGAAGGGTACACTTTAATAAAATTTACTATTTTTGTACCCGAACAGGTATAATATTTTTATATGAAGAATAGAAATAACACATATTCATTACTTCCACTAAGCGAATTTGTAAAAACGAAAAGAAAGGAACTAGGATTAACACAAAAAGAATTAGCTGATAAAGCCGGTGTGGGGTTAAGATTCATACGCGAACTGGAAAAAGCCAAACCGTCTTTGCAATTAAATAAAGTTAACCAAGTGCTGATGCTTTTCGGGTTTGAAGTCGGGCCGGTACCGTTAAATAGAAAGAAACTTATAAATGAGGAAAGCTAAAATATATATGCATGACAAATGGGCGGGTACTTTGACCGAAGATGAAAATGGTTATCATTTTCAGTACAATAAAGATTATTTATCGTCAGAAAATCCCGAACCTGTGAGTTTAACATTGCCTTTACAACAGGAAGCATATCATAGTCAGGTTATGTTTTCGTTTTTTGACGGACTTATACCAGAAGGATGGTTATTGAACATAGCTGAGAGAAACTGGAAACTGGATAGTCGTGACCGTATGGGATTACTTTTGACAACATGCTACGATTGCGTAGGTGCTGTAAGTATTATCCCCTTTGAAAATGAAGATAATGAGTAATACACGTTGTTTATATTGTTACGGAAAAATTACTGACGGGACCGGTGATTTCCACCCAAAATGTAGTAAAAAAATATTTGGTACACCACAGCCACCCATTCTGGATTATTCTCTTGATCAAATGTTAGAACTGGGAGAACAAGTTATTAAAGAACAATTATCCGTTACTGGAGTACAACCAAAATTGTCTTTAGGACTTAAAGAAATAACAAAAGAAGATATTCCTAAAAAACTGACTATCATGGGCGTTTGGGGAGAGTATATTTTAAAACCGCCTAGCGATTTCTATACAAGTTTGCCCGAACTGGAAGACTTAACAATGCATCTCGCTCAGATCTCAGGTATTCAAACGGTTCCTCACACACTGATCAGGCTGAAATCCGGAGAATTATCATATCTGACAAAACGCATTGACCGAAAAAGAAAACAGAAATTTCATATGGAGGATATGTGTCAATTAACCGGAAAACTTACCGAATCAAAATATCGTGGTTCTTATGAACAAATAGGAAAAATAATTATCCGTTATTCGGAATTTCCGATGCTTGATATTATTAATTTTTTTGAAGATGTTTTATTTTGCTTTCTGACAGGAAATAACGATATGCATCTAAAAAACTTCTCTCTATTTAAAGACCCTGACTCAGGTTACAGGCTAAGTCCTGCCTACGACTTGGTTGCTTCCGAATTAGTGGTAGAAGGAGATGACGAAGAACTTGCATTAACCTTGAATGGGAAGAAAAAGAAAATTAGAAGAGTTGATTTTGAAAATGCCACAAAACTTTTTCATATTGATAAGAAAGCTTTTGAGAATATCTTTAAGCGTTTTAAAAAAGTTATTCCTAAATGGCATCAATTTATTGAATTGAGTTTTCTTCCTGAACATTTAAAAAAGGAATATCATAACATGATATATAAAAAGGTTGAACAAATTGAATTATGATTAATAGATGGCACAGGCACACAACAAAAAATATAGTGCATGCCGTAATTAGTTGTAAATATGGACAATAGAACTTTAATAAACATTTGTTGTAAATTGAAAGATAGTAGCTTTAAACTGCGGCACGCACCATATTAAAGCCGTTGGGTGCAAGCCGACAACATATCGACTCAATTAATAAATAGAAAATAATAGAACAAAACCACAAATAACATGGGAGGTAACGCAGGAATAAGAGGCTACATAATCCAAACAATCATTTGTTTGTTGGATGCCCTAGAATCAGATAACAAGTGGCTATCTGTTACATTAGAGCCATTGGAAGAATCAGAGAAAGTAGATATAAAATGGAAATATGAAGTAGATAACATAAAACTCACTCAAGTAAAATCATCTCAAAATGTTATCAGGTATATGGCCGCCAAGAAATGGTGTGAAGAACTTGAATCTAATTCACCTAATGCCACGGAATATGAATTATTATTGATTGGAACAGTAGATGAGAAATTACTCAAAAGAGTGGATATTGGAAAAGTAAAAATTGGAGAAGCAAAACCACTAAATATGCAGGTTTTGATTGACCAAGCATCAACCAAAATTGATGCATACTATGAAAAAAAAGGCAAACCAAAAATTTCTTCTCAAGTACGTGAACTTATTGTAAAAGCTTTAACACTCGAGTTTGGCACAAGTTCTATTATTGGTAGCGAAATAAATAGGGAAGATTTTGATAGAAAATTAATAGAATGGATTAGTGCTATTGAAACCCAGATAGAAACCAATCCATTTGCCTCACTTGCACCACCAACTGAAACCCCACAAGTTTCATTCAACCATCGGGTTGCAAAGAAAATACTTGAATTAATTGGTTGGCATCAATTTGGGGAGAATCATAAGCTTGAAGTTTTTAATGAAAAAACCTCTGAAAATGAAATTCTTTTAATAAATTTTATTGGTGATTTTGAAAGTAAACTAAAAGATAAATCAGGAGATTTTGTGATGGTTAACTCTATTCATTCATTAAAATATCCAAATACCACAAAAACAGAAATAACAAAGTATTTAAACTGCACGGACTTAATCTTCTCAGACTTAAAAGAAAAGAAGAAAATTCCTTTAAGAAAATTTGATACAACTGATTATTACAGCCTTTTATTTTGGCTTTCAACAGATAATAATGAAGTAACGAGTGATTTTATTCATCAAACTAAAGAAAACTATAAACGGAATTTGCTTAATAATGAAGTCAATTATTTTTTGATTGATAACAACAAGGCTAATTTTTTGATTAGCAGTATTACTACTGCTAAAAATTACAGGGAAGATGTTCCTGTAAAGTTTTTCTATCCAATTACTGAGGCAAATCAAAGTCCTGACAAAATCGGGCAAAGAGGATTAAAACTACCTGTTCAATACATTAACTCATCTGTTATTCCAATTGTAAAAGAAGATAAATCCAAAATCAGTTTTTTGCTATTTTGTTCAGACCCATTTTCTCCTGATACCTTGAAGAAATTAATTTGGCTTACAATTCGTTTAACGAGTGGTTTTGGAAATGAGTATGTCTTATTCTTTCCTGATTATAACGAGTATATAAATGGAAATGAAGCCCTTCAAATAATTCGTTCTTTTAATGAAGATTTGTTAGACGAGAAAATAAAGATTTTGCAATATAATCGAATTGACTTGAGTGCATTAGACTCTTTAGCTAAAACTGAAGTAATAATTAGTAAAAATGAAACTTATGACGAAAGTAAAGAGACATCATTAATAAATTCGGAACACTTAAATGAAGCCTTCATAAATATATTGCCTTATGGAGACATTTTAAAGCCGTTCCTCAAAACTGATGCTATTACGGCAAATGACCTTAAATATTATCTAGCAAAAAAAGGAGTTTTTACCAAAAATGCAGATAAAGTTAGATTAATTGACTTGATTTCCTCTTTGCTTCTCAGTCCTCAAGAAATTGAAGATTTTAAATCTTACATTGATGTAAAAGAGAAAACAGTTCACAGCACTGATGCTTTTTATTATATAAAACAAAACGACAATCTTGATAATGTTTTCAAGAAAGTTCAGTTAAACATTGACAATTTAACAGAGGGGCTAAACACTAAAATCATCAATGCTGAAAACGCTAAATTTGAACCAATACCAAATTCTAAAGATGAATTTAAAATTTGTTTAACAACGGAAATTAAGGATCCTACTAGTAGTTTATCCGTGAATACAAAATGGGGTAAATCCGAATTAGTTGTTAGGAAAAAAGATAATAAGTTAATAGTAGTGACAGAAAACACAGTAACTAGGGATGATAAATATATTGCAAATCGCCTCTTGAAAATAGTTGAAGAAGAGTTTAAACGAGTAGATTTTATTGAAGAGAATAAGATTAAAGTTATGTTTAAAAATTTTAGCTCAAATACTGATAGAGTTAATTTTCTACTGAGTTTTAGCAATTTTTCTTCTTCAATATTATTTAGAGAAGCAGACATACGGTCTATAAAGTTTAAATTTGATGAAGAAACAGAAATTCCTGAACTATATAAAGATAAGGTTGATAAAGATTTAGTAATAAATTTTGAAGGAAAAGGACTAAGAACACTAACAGAACTAAGTGAACAGAATGCAAAAGAATCCATTTTTCTAGAGGAAATGAAGGTCCTTTATAAGTTTGATTATCTCAATGTCAAGAATGGCCTTTACAAGGTTACTTATAATTTCTCAGATGCCTTAAAGAATAAGTTTGAATTTGATGGCGTTTTCAAATCAGCACCCTATTTAATAAAGACAAATCAAGTTAAATCTCTTTCCAACATTGAAAAATTGGAAAATGAACTTTCAAAAGAAATTGAGAAATTAAAGCTCGAAAAATTCAAACAATTTAATATAATAGAATGATAGATTTTACACAAATTATTCTTGATGAAATTTATGTTCATCAAGTTGGAAATAAGCTTAGGGATGAAGGTATAAAAATATCAAATGAAAATATTTCATTTGCCGAAGAAGATACAAAGAGTTATCTATTAAAATATTTTTTGTCGCCATTCAATAATAATGAGGTATATAACTTCTATCATCCTTCAGAGCTTGATTTAAATGAGATTTATGTTTTCATAAAAAGGCTTTTTACAAACTCCGACACTCTTTATGAATCATCTATTGAGATTTCAAAGCATCTTTATGAAAAATCCACACATCCCAAAATTAATGGGGGAGAATTTTGTATTTGCTATTTCAAAAACTGTTTGTTTGATGGTGTCAAAGCAGATGCAATAGGTTTTTTCAAATCAGAAAAAAAGGACGTATTTTTAAAATTTGATTCTGTAAGAGATAACTTTAGTATTAGACACGAAAATGGAGTTAATGTCAACAAACTAGATAAGGGTTGCCTAATATTCAACTTGGAGGAGAGTAATGGATTTAAAGTGTGCATAATTGATTCTAATAAATCAAAAGACACACAGTATTGGAAAAATGATTTCTTAAATATTAGACCTGCTTCAGACAACTACCACTTTACAAAAGATTTTTTATCAATAACCAAGGATTACGTTACTAAACAACTAAATGACGATTTTGAAGTTAGCAAAGCAGATCAAATTGATTTGTTAAATCGCTCCGTTGATTATTTTAAAACTCATGAGACATTTGATAAAACCGACTTTGAAAAAGAAGTGTTTCAGGATAGCAGTGTAATCAATTCATTCAGGAATTTTGATGAAAGTTACAGGCGAGACAATGAAGTAGAACTTTCAGACAGCTTTGAAATATCATCACAAGCAGTAAAAAAACAAGCACGAGTTTTCAAAAGTGTTTTGAAACTTGACAAGAATTTTCATATCTATATTCACGGTGACAGAGAATTAATAGAACAAGGAGTTGAAAAAGACGGTAGGAAATTCTATAAAATTTACTACCAAGATGAAAGTTAACTATTTAGTTGATATTGAAAAAGGCCAGCACCCAACAATAGCTATAAAACATGGGGGCAGAATTTGTCCGTAAGACAAATCCTGCATGGAAAGAATTGTATTCTTTCGCATTAGATTTCTGAATGCAATCCCCCACGTTTCATAGCTTAAACGTTGGGCGGCATATTAAAACCCTTACTCAAAAACATTTAACCTAATGGAGAAAGAAGAATTAAAAAATAAATTGGATGAATATACAGTTAGAAATAATTTTTGGACTGATAAGGCTATTAATCAATTTGGATATTCATTGAATTTATTCACAACCGTAGGTATTGGACTTCTTGGTTACTTAGTTACAAATCGGAATAAATTCCCAGAATTTGAATATATAAAAGATGGAGATATAAATTGTTCACTTGTATTTTACTATTCTTCTCTAGTTATAATATTTATATCAGTTTTATTTGGGTTTATTTCAATATTAAGTAGGCTTTATGATTTTAGATTAACAAGACACCTTGCTTTAACTCGAAAAAGATTTCTAAAAAGAAAGAAAAGTAAAGATGGGCTTATTAATAGCAAAATCATTGACATATCGAATGATAATTATTGTAAAGCATTTAGAAAGAATGTTTTTGGTAAAATCGAATTTGTAAATGAAACTCACTTTGATAATGGTACTGTATCAAGTCAATTTGAAGAACTAAGAAGAAATTCGAAAATACTTGGAGCGGTTTCATGGAAAGCTCACAAAATCCAAATTGTGTTTTTTGTGATTGGAATATTAGTTATTGGATTCTCAGTAATATAGAAAATATGAGAGAAAAGATTTGGTTCGAAATGGTGCAAATAAAATTTGGCGAAAAGTATTTAGCTTTATATATATCATTGCAATATCAATTGAAGAAGTATTTTAAGATTGCTACTTTGGTGTTTTCTGGTAGCGGAATTCTTGGCTGGAAATTGTGGCAACCAATTGCATGGATAGCTTTAATTCTTATCGCATTAGTTCAAATCTTAAGTCTTATTGAAAATCAAATCATTAGAAGCGATAAAGAAGTTGCGGATATTTCAAAATTGAGAGAGCTTTATTTAATATACTTCAATAAACTAGAAAAACTCTGGGTTGACTTTGACTCATCTGAAATCACGGAAAAAGAAGCCTCAAAAATATTTTTCAATTATCGCTCAACTGACCATCAATTAATAGAATCTTTAGATGATAAACTGGGAATAAAAAAACGGGAAAAATTAAAGCTTAAGGCAGACACAGAAACAAGACAATATTTTAATACTTATCATTCATAAAACGAATAATCATGGCTAAGAAAGTAACATCAGCACCAAAATCAGTACCGAAGAATAATCCAGGTGGTAATAGTGTGAAAATTAAGGGAAGTGTCCCAACGATGCAAAATCCACCGAAACCACCTCCAAAGAAGAAATAAAATACGACCGCCCAACAAAAAATATAGCGCATGCCGCAATTAGCTGTATATATGAAAGTTAATACACAAAATAAAGTTTGTCGTAATTTGAAAATAATCGTTTCAAACTGCGGCACGCACCATATTCAAACCGTTGTGCCGCATGCAAAAGAAATTGAAAATATTTGGAAGATATACTTTTTTTATATACTTTTGTGGTATTTAAAAGAAACATCATGAAAACAGTATCATTGAAAATTGACGACTCCATCT
>QMPG01000144.1 GCA_003648455.1 Bacteroidota bacterium | reverse complement strand
TGATGAGCGAGAGCCCAAACTCAGGTATTCAACGTTTTCATGATGTATTTTAATTGTTTAGTAGAATCTTTATTTCAAAGAACGGTTTTTCGGTTGTGGGGGGTACTATAATTGCCAACGGGTGGCGCTATAATGCGTGCCGCCGTTGGGTTTTAGTATTTTTCTGTGTACGAATATATTAAATTATGGAACATGATTTTACTTTTTACAATCAATAGCGGCATGCAGTATGAGCGCATGTTACCTGCTGGGCTTTACAATTCTATTAGTCTAAAATTTTTATTCACCTTTTTAAAAAGATTTTTAGTTGATTCAAAACAATCTTCCATGTTGAATTTTATAAGTCTTTCAAATGTGTCAAGAAATGGTTGATTAACAGTTTCAGAGGTTTTTAAGTTTTGTAGTTCTTCGTTTAATTCATTTAAATCTATTATGTTTCTTACTATCCGTTTATTTGAATTGAGTTTGAAATTACTAATTTGAGGTATAATTTTTTCTAGTTTTTCGTTTAAAGTCAACTGTTCTTCAAGTTCTTTTTTATTCAAAAATTTACCATATAGGTCAAATTTAAAATTATCTTTTATACAAGAATTTATGAATAATTCAATTGCTGAATGAAGCATAAAAATACTACTAACTCCATATTGCAAAAACTTATGATAACTGTCATCCTGCAATAAGATAGACTCATCATCAGTTGAATGTGAAACCATTATACTTTTATAAGACATGCTTTTTAAATGCAATTCTATGGCATGATTAAAAAACAAACTTATTGGTTCAGGAAATTTTGCAGTAATAAGTTTTTTGTTATGTGAAAATGGTATCATAATAAATAGTTTTCTTTTGTGTTCATCAAGTCCTATAAGAGCAGACGACTTTTTAGATTTTAATTCTTTAAGGAATCTTGAATTCTCTTCGATAGGTGCAGTCTGATTGTTTAAATTTAAATTATTAACGGTATGTTTCGATATTTTGAATTCATAAGGTAGAACTTGAATGTTTCGAAGTTTTGATTTAGGTTTTGGTTCTAATGCTAGCTTGCCTAATGTTTTCAACTCAACTGATTCCTTTTCATTGGAAGTTGAGATGAAAAATCTTCCTATATTCTCGTCTGTGGGTTTCACATAACAAAACCTATGTTTAATTCCATTCGCGACAAATTCTAAGTCAGAGAATAATGCTAATGTAGTATTCTCGGTCAAAGATTGATATTTCTTAATGTTACTTATTTCAAGAGGGTTAAACAAGTATTCAATTTCCAAAGTAAATTGCATTAATTCGACTGGATAATAATTTCCGCGATAATTAGTATAAATATTCTTAGTGTTCAAGTTTGGGTAGATTCTCTTTTTTTGATTTAGTAATACTCCTGATTTAGTGAATAAGAATCTCCATATCCCAGGTAATTCAATAATTTTCTGAAGAAAATCTTCATGTTTAATAAGTTTTTTATCATCACTATAGAACTCAAACTTTTCATTAGTAAAAATCCTATTCTTCAATAACTTTTCACTATTAAACCTAACTGCTAATATTTTACATTTTTTTTCAATTATTGAAACTTTGTCAATACCTAATTGACTTTTGTCTTCTAGTAATTCTTGACTAATTCTGTATAGTTCAATGTTCCGTGTTCGTGCCTTTTTTATAGCTCCTTTTTGATAATCACTAGTTGTAAGAAAAATCATTTTATTAATAAATGGTAATCTTTCGCACTTTTCATAAAAAGCGCCAATCTTATCCATATCAATCCTTGATTCTTCTTTGTAATTCTTACACTCAATTGCAATGGAAAATTTTCTTTTGTTTACAATAGTCTCAATATAAATGTCAATTTCTCGGACGATACCATCCAAGTCTTCAATTTTTTTCTTTTTAGTAATTACTGTAGATTCATCAGAAAGACTTCTTTCTAATATTTCTGTAATTGATTCAAGAATATCTCCTTTAGAGTTTGTTGACATAGCATTGAAATATTGCAACTTAAATCCTTACTGATTACCTTTATTAGGCACAGAATTTGACCTCAGTTTTTTATCAGTTTTTTAAGAACAATTTCATTATCATAATAAATTTTAATCAAGTAAAAACCTTTGGGCAAACCCCTTACATCCATTGTGTTGTGATTAACTGAATACTTTAGATGTTTAATTGGTTGGCCTTGAATATTAATAATTTCTATGCTTGATATGTCACCTCCAGAAAGCAATTTGATATGCACAAAATCAAAAACTGGATTAGGGTAAACATTTACTTTGTTCATTGATAATATATTTTCATCAATTGAAATAGGAATACCATTTTCATTATAAACTGCCAGACCACCATCGAGAGTTCCAAGCCACTTTGTGCCGTTCTCATCTATGGTTATTTTGTAAACATAATTAGAAGGCAAGCCTGAATTAGAAGAGATAAAAGATGTCCAGATTGTTCCATCAAAAGTCGCTAAACCACCCCAAGTTCCAATCCATTTCGTATTGTTTTCGTCAATGGCAGTTGAGTGAACATAATTATCTTGTAGGCCAGAATTTAAAGTGTTGTATATTGTCCAATCCGTTCCGTCAAAAGCTGCTAAACCACCATTCTGAGACCCAATCCACTTAGTCCCATTTTCATCAATCGCTATTGACAAAACCCAATTACTGGGTAATTCTGAATTTGAAGTGTCGTAAACTGTCCAGTTAGTCCCATTATATTTTACCAATCCTTTATTAGTCCCAATCCACTTAGTTCCACTTACGTCAATAGCTAATGAGATAATTCTGTTACTAGGGATTCCTGAATTTGATGTGTTGTAAACTGTCCAGTTTGTTTCGCTAAATTCTGTTAATCCGCCATCATATGTTCCAACCCATTTTACCCCGTTTACATCAATTGCTATTGAAGTGAGCCTATTGCTTGGTATGTCTGAGTTTAATGTGTTGTAAGTTGTCCAGACAGTCCCATTAAATACTGTTAATCCTTTATCAAGAGTCCCAATCCATTCTGACCCACTTGCATCAATGGCGATTGCTGTGAGCCTGTCACTTGGTATACCAGAATTTGAGGTGTCGTAGATGATCCAGTTTGTCCCGTCAAATTGTGCTAGTCCAGAATAGTCGGTTCCAATCCACTTTGTTCCAGTTAGGTCAATAGCTATTGCCATGACTCTGTTATCAGGTAAACCCGAATTTGAAGTGTTGTATGCTAGCCAGTTGACTTCGTCAAAAGTTATTAACCCCTCCTCCCGAGTTCCAATCCACTTTGTGCCACCTTCATCAATTATAATTGAATGGACAAAGTTATCTGGCAATCCAGAATTGGATATATTATAAGTTGTCCAGTTTGCCCCGTCAAATTTTGTCAATCCATTCCAAGTTCCAATCCACTTAGAAGCGTTTCCCTCAATCGCTAATGACATCACATAGTTAGAGGGTAAGCTAGAATTTGAAGTGTTGTAAATTGTCCAATTTGTTCCATTAAAAGTTGTTAAACCCCCACCCAAAGTACCAATCCACTTGGTTCCGTTTTCGTCGATGGCTATTGTATACACATCATTGTTTGGTAATCCCGAATTTGATGTATTGTAGGATGTCCAATTCGTTCCGTCAAATTCTGTTAAGCCACCGTCATAAGTACCAATCCATTTAGACCCGTTATCATCTATTGCTATTGAATTGACATGATTATTGGGTAAATCCGAGTTGTAAGAATCATATACAATCCAGTTAGTACCGTTAAACTCTGTTAAACCATAATAATAAGTACCAATCCATTTAGTCCCATTTTCATCAATGGCAATTGAAGTAAGTCTGTTACTGGGCAAACCTGAATTTGAGGCATCGTAAATTATCCAGTTTGTTCCATCAAAAGCTGCAAGTCCTCTACTTGTTCCAATCCACTTAGTTCCATTATCATCTATGGCTAATGAGCTTATATTGTTATCTGGCAATCTTGAATTTGAGCCATTGTAAAAAGTTGGAATTCCGGTTATTTTATTAAGTTTCACCAAACCACCACTTGTGCCTATCCAAATAATATTGCCTTCTTCAACCAGAACTAGTACATTATCACCATTGGTATAATTTATCCACGATGGTTCAACAGCATTAGCAAAATTTGTCAAGTAAATTATTAAAATGAGTAAAACTTTTTTTTTCATAAGTCTCTGTTTTTTTGTCTTCTACTTAAACGTTTGTTGTTTTCTTGGATAGCCTTGCAGGTAACGGTTAGGGCTATGCGTAGTGCGGGACTTTGAAATACCACACTTTCAGTTTACTGCAAATTTTATTTAATGTTATAATCTTCATAATTAGCACTTTACCCGCATTACGTATAGCTTTTGTTGTAGGGCGTTTTTCTTTATTTTCCTGATTTTTTCCTATTACAATCCTTACATAACATTTGACAATTTTCTTCAATAGTTTTTCCGCCTTCGTGCCAAGGTGTAATATGGTCGGCTTCCATTTCTGTTATTTCAAAATGTTTTTTGCATTTTACACAAATTCCTTTTTGTTTTTCGTAAACTTTTATTTTCGTGGCATCTGTAAAAGCACGAATTGAAAGATACTTTTCTTTTTTTGTCAATACATAAGGATATATTCCTTTTTTGTTTGTAACATCATCATCAAGTATCAGTTTTGCTATTTCTTCTTCTAATTTTTCAGTATCATAGGTTTTATCTTTGAATTGATTGTATAAGGTTCCCCAATCAATACCTTTCATAAATTTCTTTCTTTTCTTATTGTATTTCTTTGGAAAAGTTGCTTCAACCCAAGTGATTACATCTTGAAAATATCTCCATAAAGCACTTGCGTTTGGGTCGTGCTGATGTTTTGACATATAATCTTCAATTTTTCCATCAGAAATCCACTTTATTGCTGTTTCTAAATAGTCTTGACGAATTGGCGAACCATTCAAATAATCACTTCCTATTTGGTAAGCAACACAACCTGTTTTACTAAAATATTTTTTTGCGTCTGTTACCCACGAACCTGAATAAACAGCATTTCTTAATTCCTGGTCTGTTAATTTTTCACCTGCAATGTTAATTGTTTTAAACCATTCCAATTTTTCGCTGTCTGTTCCTTCACAGAAATAAACCATTAATTTGTAATTTAGTATTTGTTCCTGCTTATCCTTTGGTAAATTATGAAAAGCCAAACCACTTATTGAAAAATCATTATTAACATATTGACAAACTGAAATTGTGCGTTGTTGTCCGTCAATAATTTCAAAATTTCCGTCTTCACGAACAGCCCAATACATTACATTTAGCGGAAATTCTTTTGTAATAGTATTAATTACAGCATCTCTCTGCTTATCTTTATATATAAATTCTCGTTGATAAGGTGGACGAATATCGAGTTTTCCCCCATATCCAATTACACCTGCTTCTGAATTGTCTTCAAAGTCTTTTGTTAAATCACGAACTGTAATTTCTTGTAATTCTATTTTCATAATTATTTAATCACCTTTTTATTTTTAATCAGAATTCTAAAATATTTTGACTTTCCATTTATTTCAGTCATATGAAGATGGTTTTTTATAGCGTCTTTATTAAGTCCAGCAACATCTAATATTGTGTATCTATTTAAACCATCAATTATCTCAAATTGGGCAGGGTTATATTTATCAACAAAAGTTATAGGCACACCCATTACACCATCGTAATCCATAGGTATATCTTTTACTTTATCTACATTTATAGCATCATAATTATCAAATTTGGGATAATCATCTTCATTGTCGATATATGTTTTATAAAGAATAATGTCTTCTTGATGTTTTTTTACATCAAGATTAGTAAACCAACAAGAAGTTGAAACCCGTGCTATTTTTTTACCATTTTCATCAATATGGTGGTATTTTTCCCAATCATCCGGCACAACAAAGAACATTCCAACATTAAAATTTGTATAACCTGTTCTAATCTTATCTTCTTTAATTAATCTAAAAATCTCTTTATATGTAATTGCATTTGTATTCCCAATAATTAAAAATTTCTTTTTGTATTCTTCTAATTGTTCAACATATTCACGAAACAATGAAAATGGTGGATTAGTAACAACAATATCTGCTTCTTTTAAGATTTCAACACATTCTTTACTTCTAAAATCTCCACTGCCTTCAAGAGGGGTGGCAACATTTTTATTGTGTTTTAATAAATATTCTACATCTGTTATGTTTATTGCACCATCATTGTTGAAGTCTTTTACTTCATTGATTTCAATCATCATAGGTTCTTTTTTCTTTTCATTCTTGACACCTTCTATATCAAAAAATGATAATTGTTTACCCACAATTGGTGAACCAGCATAACTTGTTGCAATTAATTTTTTAAGCCCCAGCATATTAAAATTTGAAGCAAAATATTTAAAAAAATTACTTTCAAATGGGTCGTCAGCATTACAATAAACAACCTTGTTTTTAAATTGATCTTTGTAATGTTTTACTTCTTTTTCAATATCAGTAAGTTGTGTGTAGAACTCATCTTTCTTTGCTCTATCAGCATTTCTTAAAATTTTATTTGCCATTTATTTATTCCTTAAATTCTTTATTTTCTGCTGTTTCTTCAAATGCCCTACAACGTGTCGCAAATATGCCCCGTAGCCGTTTCTTTGCAGGATTTTTGTTGATTACTTGTATGTTAATTTTTCTTCTCATTTTTCTTAATAACTGCTAACCGGCTATGGGGTATTATTTGCTGTTGGCGGTAGTACTTTATCCTTAAGCGGTTTCTTTTTCTCTTTTTCGCAACCTTGTTTTCCGTTGCTTATTTCTCTGGAAGTATTCACTTAATTTTTTTTCTTCCTCTTTTGTCAAAGATTCTTGTCCGCCGATGAAATCAACATCTAACTCTTTTTTATCTCTTTTTGTTTTCATGACTATAGATTTGAATAATATTTGTTTACTAATTTTAATGCTGAATTTGTGTTAATTATCATTAGTCTCCCTCCAAAATGTATTGCACCTAAAGTTTTGACATAATGCTCAATCAATTGGGTTTTTGAAATGAATGCGATATTTCCTTCATGTCCACGTTGGAATGATATTTTGCATGCAAAAGCAACTAAATTCCCTGGAACTCCTGAATATATTTTTCCTTTTCCTTTGTTGAATGGTGCGCTCTCAACAAGGTGCATATATACATGGTCAGTTTTAACTTCCAAACTAATCAGTCCTTGTATAATATGTTGATTGTTTACAATCGTTAATTTGAAAACGTCTCTCTCAGGAAATCCAAGTTCTTTTCTCCAGTTGAACAGCCAGCCTTTTTTCTTTGTGATAGATTTTAAATCGCTTTTTGTTATTCTCGAAATTGTGGTTTGAAAACTGTCGTTTGTAATAACGTTTCTAATGGAATTGGTCAGTTCATCAATCTCAAATTCCAGTCCGGTATTTTCATATTCAAGCATTCAACAAAGTTACGAATATTCTATTAATTATTCAAAATTGAAGATTCTTTTGCGTATTACCGCCAACGGCCCTGCGATGCACCGTAAGGCGTTACGAAGCAGTAAATTTACAATAACTTCTGGATTTCAATGAACGTTACCACTTTCGATTTTCGGTTTAACCCTTATGGTGTATTCGCTATTG
>QMPG01000143.1 GCA_003648455.1 Bacteroidota bacterium | reverse complement strand
TTAAGTAATACCAACAAATTTGGGAATTTCATTAACCCCAAATTTGGGTATTACTAAATCGGGGTTTCCCGCTTTGCACCCCACTATCTATCACACATTCATACAATTCACTTCGTTTTTGTAGGAATAAAGCGGGATAACATAAAACATCTGCGTAAGTCTCGGGTCTGGCTTAATCCACTTTCATGCAATTCACTTCGTTTTTACATGAAAGCAGGTTAATCCTCTGAAATTTTTTTAAGTAGTCTTCGATATGAAGAAAACACTTTTGCCCTTGAAACAAAACCCAAGTATTTTCCATCTTTTAACACAGGTAAGTTAAAGTTGCCTGATAACTGGAATTTTTCAGCAACGCTTTCCATCAACTCGTCTGGGTCAACACTTGGCTCAGGCATAAACATTAAATCACGAACATAAGTTGTTTCATATAATTCTGGTTTGAAAATTATATGTCGTATATCGTTAACAAATACAATACCGACCATTGTGTTATCTTCTTCTAAAACAGGAAAAATATTTCTACTCGATTTTGAAATTATTTGTACCAAGTCACCTAAAGTAGCATCTGCCTGAACACAACTAAAGTCTGTTTCAATTAGACTTGTAACTTTCATTCTTGATAGTACTGCTTTATCTTTATCGTGAGTAACAAGCTCTTTTCGGTGTGCTAATTGAATAGTATAAACAGAATTTCGTTCAAAAAGTTTTATTGTGATATAAGAGAATGCAGCAGTAATCATTAAAGGAACAAATAATTGGTAACCTTTTGTGATATCTGCAATTAAAAATATACCTGTTAAGGGTGCATGAAGAACTCCCGCAATTAACCCACCCATTCCGATTAATGCAAAGTTAGCTCTTGATAAATGTGTTATTCCAATTCGGTTTACTATTAATGCAAACAATAAACCTACGTTTGAACCAATAAACAGAGTAGGGGCAAAAATTCCACCAACACCGCCACTGCCAAATGTTATTGATGTTGCAACAACTTTTAATAATATTATTGAGAATAAAATAAGTATTAAGACAATAAAATTATCTGAATAGGCAGAAAAAACACTATTATCAAACAAAAAATCATAATTCCCTGACAAACAGGAGTTTATTGCGTCGTACCCTTCGCCATATAAAGCCGGAAAGAAAAATATTAAAATTCCCAATGAGAGAGCTCCAATAAGCAATTTCTTATAAAGGTTATTTATTTTTTTAAAATAGCCTTCTATAAACATAAACATTCGTGTAAAATAGACAGAAACAAGCCCTGCGATTATTCCAAGAGCAATATAATATGGAATATTTGCCATATCAAAGGTTTTATTTATAACATAAGGCGAAAGAATAGTTGTTTGTCCAAGAAACAAATAAGAAACTACAGTTCCTGAAATTGAAGCCAATAATAAAGGTACAAGAGAGTAGGTTGTTAAGTCAATCATTATTACTTCTAAAGTAAAAACTACTCCTGCAATCGGAGCTTTAAAAATTGCTGCCATTGCAGCTGTTGAAGCACATCCTAATAATAACGTTATTTGTTTATAATTTAAATGAAACAAACGTCCAATATTGGCACCAATAGAAGCTCCTGTTGCTACAGTTGGTCCCTCTAGTCCAACAGAACCACCAAAGCCAACGGTTAATGAACTGGTTATGATTGATGAGAACATGTTGTGAGGTTTAATTTTACCGTTTTGTTTTGCTATGCTGTGTAATACTGTTGGAATCCCATGATGAACAGGTTGTTTTAAAATAAATTTAATAAATATTATTGCTAAAGAAATACCCACAACCGGATAAATAAAATATAAGTAATTGCTAAAATCATTGGTTACCCCATTTTTTAGCATTTCTTTAATAAAATGAACTGAGTTCTTAATTATTACTGCTCCTAATCCGGCAGTAATACCAACAATAACACTCATTATCAGCATAAAAGGTCGACGGCCAATATGTCTCATTCTCCAGATTAAGAATTTTTTGAATAGTTTTTGGAAATGCATCTTATTTTGAATAAAAATTTAAAATGTTTTATTATCGAAATTAACATTTAAAACTTTTCAATATTTTTTTAATTTTTCCCTCAATTAATTAAGTATAGAAAAGTAATGATAATTTTGTGCTAATATAATGTTAAATTTATTTAATGAATTAAAATTATGATAAAATTATAAAAAATAATTCTTATATTTAAGTAGATATTACAGCAAGATGACTTTAAGATTTATAATAAAAAAGTTAAGTCAAATCAGAAAAAAACATATTAATAATAGAGATTTTTTATTGTTATTAAGTGTTGTTGTTGGCATATTTTCAGGTTTTATGGCATTAATATTTAAAACTCTGGTTTTTCATCTTCATCATTTATTGACAGATAATTTTGAATTTAGTTATTTATTGATTTTTCCATTAGTAGGAATTGGTCTCACGGTTCTGTTTCGAAGATATATTATTAAAGATAATGTAAAACACAATATATCATCAATTCTTTATGCTATATCGAAACGAAAAAGTGTAATGAAAGCTCATAAAATATATTCATCAATTTTTGGAGCAATTGTAACAGCAGGTTTCGGCGGGTCAATAGGTCTTGAATCTCCAATTATTTCATCGGGTGCAGCTTTTGGCTCTAATTTGGCAAGATATCTGCGTCTTGATTATAAGCAAGTTACCTTGTTATTGGCTTGTGGTGCTGCAGCCGCTATTTCAGCTATTTTCAACACACCTATAGCAGGTGTAATTTTTGCATTAGAAGTTTTAATGATTGATTTTTCTCGTTTTTCGTTAATTCCTTTGTTAGTCGCTTCAATTACAGGCACTATTACAACTAAACTTTTATATGAACAAGAGATTTTTTTAAAATTTGTTGTAACTGAACATTTTACAACAGACGATATTTTTTATTATTTACTTTTAGGCATTTTATCCGGTTTTATCTCTTGTTATTTTACTAAGATTTATATTCTTGTTCAAGAAAATTTCCATAAAATTAAAAAATTTAGAAATAGAATTTTTCTCGGTTCTGCAATATTAGGTTTATTAATTTTTCTTTTCCCATCATTATATGGTGAAGGATACGAAATTGTTAAAGAAATTTTAAACGGAGATGCTATTGGAATTTTTAGACAATCATTATTTGTTAATTATATTGATAATTATTTTATTTTTCTTGGCATTTTTATATTACTACTTTTTTTAAAGCCAATTGCTACATCAGTTACGATAAGTGCAGGCGGAATTGGAGGTATTTTTGCACCATCATTGTTTACCGGAGCAATATTAGGTTTTCTATTTGCTTTTATTTTTAATTCTTTAGGTTTAGGAGATACTTTATCGGAACGAAATTTTGCATTAGTTGGCATGGCTTGCGTTTTAGGAGGTGTTCTTCATGCTCCCTTAACAGGTTTTTTTTTAATTGCTGAAATTACCGGTGGCTATGAATTATTTATTCCTTTAATGCTTGCAACAACAGTTACTTATATTGTTGTTAAAAGAATTCAACCCGATTCTATTTTTACTATTCATTTAGCAAAGAGGGGCGAGTTAATAACTCATAATAAAGACAAAGCTGTGCTTTCGTTTATGAAATTAAAATCAGTAATTGAAACTAATTTTGTAACTGTGCATCCTGATAATACATTAGGAGAACTTATTAAAGTGGTTGCTAAATCAAAACGAGCAATTTTTCCTGTGGTTGATGAAGATAATTATCTTATTGGAATTGTTTATTTAGATGATATTCGTGAAATTATGTTCAATACCGAAGTCTATAATACAATTTTTGTACATAATTTAATGGTTTTACCTCCTGCTTATATATCATATTTTGACACAATGGATGAAGTAATCAAGAAATTTAATGACACTAATGCTTGGAATTTACCTGTTATTGACAAAGCTAAATATGTTGGTTTTGTTTCAAAATCAAAACTTTTTTCGGTTTACCGTCAATTATTGGTTGATATCTCACAAGAACAATAGTTTATTTTTAATGTAATTAATTTAAAAATTATTTACTTTGCTGTAACATTTTTTGTTTTATTTTCGTCATAAAAACATTAAGATTTATTAATCATTTAAACAATTCATTTTTTTTGTTTAACGTTTTATATAATTTACTATTAACAATTGAACATTAACAATTCATAATTAACAATTCACAATTTAATAATATGCTTACAATTAACAATTTACACAAATCATATGATGTAGGAAAAAATAAATTGCACGTTTTAAAAGGCATTGACGTGCAAATTGAAGATGGTGAATTAGTTTCAATAATGGGACATTCAGGATCCGGGAAATCTACTTTATTAAATATTCTTGGTATTCTCGATAATTACGATCAAGGTTCATATTATTTAGATGATATGTTAATTAGTAACATGAGTGAAAAGAAAGCAGCTGTTTATAGAAATAAATATTTTGGATTTGTTTTTCAATCATTCAATCTTATTACATTCAAGAATGCTATGGAGAATGTTGCATTACCTCTGTATTATCAAAATGTTAGCCGAAGAAAACGCAATAATATAGCAATGGAATATCTCGATAAAATGGGACTTAAAGATAGGTTTAATCATTTGCCAAGTGAATTGTCGGGAGGTGAAAAACAGCGTGTTGCTATTGCCAGAGCTCTTGTTGCCCAACCAAAAGTAATTTTAGCAGACGAACCAACAGGAGCTCTCGATTCAAAGACTTCATACGAAGTAATGGACATTCTTAAATCTATTAACGATACAGGAATGACAGTTATTGTAGTTACTCACGAAAACGATATTTCTGAAAAAACAAACCGAATTATTCGTTTAAAAGACGGAATAATTGAAAATCATAACTAAATAATGACAATTAACTTATAAGTCCACTCCGAAAAGACCTAACAGGTTGGGTTTAATAAAAGAAGTAATATTTAAAACGCTGATAATCAGTGTAATATAAAACCTGTTAGGTCTTGATAAATTAATATTACGACTTTTAATAGTGGACTCACTTATTAAACTTTAAAATAAAGATAAATGTTTGACCTCGACAGCTGGCAAGAAATATTCAGTACTATAAAGAAAAATAAGTTGCGTACTTTTTTAACGGGATTTAGTGTCGCTTGGGGTATTTTTATGCTCATTATTTTGTTAGGCTCCGGTAAGGGGTTTGAAAACGGTGTAAAAAAACAATTTGCAGGCGACGCCGTTAATAGTATTTGGGTATATAGCGGACGAACATCAAAGGCTTATCAAGGTATGAAGCCGGGCAGAATTATTCGATTTACGAATAATGATTACGACCAAACAAAACAAAAGGTAAAACAAGTCGATCATATTTCTTCACGATATGGAATTGGAGGTAGTCAAAGCATAACATACAAAGATAAATATGGATCTTTCGGTATTGTTACTGTTCATCCTGACACAAAGTTTCTCGAAATGATAACTATTAAAAAAGGACGATTTATTAATAATATTGATATTAATAAATATCGAAAAGTTACTGTTATCAGCAAGATTGTAAAAGAAGCTTTGTTTGGAGAAAATGTCGATCCAATTGGAAAATTTATTAACATCAATAACATCCCTTTTAAGGTGGTTGGACTTTTCGAAGATGAAAATGAAAGAGATAATAAACGCGTTTATCTACCAATAAGCACAGCTCAAAAAGTTTTTAACGGAAGTAACAGAATTAGAAATCTTGCTTTTACTACAAAAGATATAACAGCAAGACAAAGTAAAAAATTGGTCGAACAAGTAAGAGCACAATTTGCTAAACGTCATAAATTTGATAAAGAAGATAAAAGTGCAATTTATATTAATAATAATATTGATAATTTTAAACAAGCAAATAATTTATTCACAGGAATAAGTATTTTTATTTGGATAATTGGTATTGGGACTATTATTGCAGGAATTGTTGGTGTAAGCAATATTATGATTATTGTTGTTAAAGAACGAACAAAAGAAATTGGAATTAGAAAAGCCATTGGAGCAACACCTCGTTCCATAGTTATTCAAATTCTTTCTGAGGCAATATTGATTACAGGTATCGCAGGTTATATGGGATTGGTTCTTGGTGTTGGCTTGCTAGAATTAATATCCTCAAATTTACATGGTTCAGATTTTTTCTTAAATCCTCAGGTAGATTTTAGAATTGCAGTTAGTGCAACATTATTATTAATATTTTCAGGAGCTTTGGCAGGATTTTTCCCTGCAAAAAGAGCATCAAAAATAAAACCAATTGTAGCTCTGCGTGATGAGTAATAAATTATATAATTATGTTTGATTTAGATAGATGGCAAGAAATATATAGTAGCTTAAAACATAATAAGTTAAGAACTTTTTTAACTGTTTTTGGTGTTTTTTGGGGAATTTTTATGCTAATGATAATGTTAGGTTCCAGCAATGGATTAACAAATGGCGTAACAGAAGGAATGAAAAGCTTTGCTACAAATAGTGCATTTGTATGGACACAACGAACAACAAAGCCATATAAAGGTTTTCAGCGTGGACGAAGATGGAATTTCACTAACAGTGATATGATTGATATAAGAAAAAATATTCATGAAATTAGCGAACTTGCTCCACGTCTACAAGGGTGGGGAGGCGATGGATCAAATAATGCTATTAGAGGACTTAAATCAGGTTCGTTTACTATTTCAGGAGATTACCCACAAATAAATAAAATTGATGCTGTTTCGATACTAAAAGGTCGTTTTTTAAATAATGTCGACATTTTAGAAAAACGTAAAATTTGTGTTATAGGAAGTCATGTTAAGGATGTTTTATTTGAAAATGATGAAGAGGCTGTAGGGAAATATATTAAAATTCAAAATGTGTATTTTAAAGTTGTGGGGGTATTTAAGCCTAAAAATACAAAAGTAAATATTGGTGGCGAAAAAGATAAAACAATATTTTTGCCGTTTACAACTTTACAACAAACTTATAATTATGGCGATGTTGTTCACTACTTTGCAGTAACTGCAAAAAAAGGTATTCCTGTAGCTCAAATTGAAGATAAAGTAATTAAATTATTAAAAAAACGTCATAAAATCGATCCTACTGACGAACAGGCAGTTGGTCATTTTAATGTTGAAAAAGAAGTAAGAAAAATTAATATTTTATTTACAGGAATGTCTGTATTAATATGGATTGTCGGTATTGGGACATTACTTGCAGGTGTTATTGGAATTAGCAACATAATGCTAGTAGTTGTAAAAGAACGAACAAAAGAAATTGGAATTAAGCGTGCAATTGGAGCAACTCCCAGAAAAGTAATAGGACAGATAATTTCAGAATCTGTATTTTTAACAACTATTGCAGGATATTCAGGTTTAGTTATAGGTGTTGGTATTGTTCAGGGAATTAATTTAATTTTACAAAAATCAGGTGCCGATACTGGTATGTTCTCAAATCCGGGTATTGATTTCAATATCGCTATTATTTCATTAATTATTATTATAGTAAGTGGGATATTAGCGGGACTATTACCTGCTTACCGAGCAGTAAAAATTAAACCAATTGAAGCTTTAAGAAGCGAGTAATTTGGAATTAGGAATTAAGAATTAAATATAAATAACTACAAAAAAATAAAATGATGAAAAAGATTTTAAAAATTGTATTTGGACTA
>QMPG01000142.1 GCA_003648455.1 Bacteroidota bacterium | reverse complement strand
AGCTGGCGGTGAGCTCACGCAAGTAAACCCCGATTTAGTAATACCCAAATTTGGGGTTAATGAAATTCCCAAATTTGTTGGTATTACTTAATCGTAGAAAATTAATGAATTTTCCGGGTTAATTTGAAATAATAAAAAAACGGAGACTATTAATCTCCGTTTTTTATTTAAATTTTATGATTTTTTTTATGTAATATATTTTTTTTAACTTCTTCCAAAAACATTTTATAAGAAAGAAGATGTCTGTTAATTTTAGCTTCATATGTATCTTTTATTGAAATTAAAATAGCAGTTTCTTCAACATTTCCAAAATGTGGATTAATTGATGTCCCAAAAGTCTTCATGTTTGGAGAAAGGTTCATATATGCATTTACAAGTGGAGGAATGTTTTCACCATATGCACGAATTTCTTTAGATAGTATTTTATAGTCTTCTTTATATGAATTTCCGGAAAACAATTTACTTAACTTCTCAGTGTCCCATTTAATTTTTAGTGGTTTTTTTAAAGAGATAAGATTTTCTTCATCTTTAAAATATTTATTAATAAAGAAGAGTAGTAAATTTCTTGCTTCTATGTTGTAGTGAGGATACATAGTCACTTTGCCAAAAAAATATTTAATATCAGGATTGTCAACAATTAGAGCCCCTAAACCATCCCATAAATTATCTAAAGAAAAAATACTTTTTGTATGTAATTTTATCGATTGATAGTCTGGTTGAATAAACGAACGACCAAGTTCAATAATATATGGTAAATAATCTTTTTTGAATTTATCAGAAAAATCAAATAATCTTGAGGTCGCTAAAATAGGAGAACCATTTTCGTCTTTTGCAACATCTATGGTTAAAATAAATCTATATCCACCAACTATTTCTTTAGCTTTTGGATCCCAAACAATAAGTTGCTTATATGGGTTTTCACAAGTGTCAAATTTATCAATATCAAGTTCGTTTCCTGTGCCTCCACCTGCTTCTCTAAATGTAATTTCCCTTAATCGAGCTACTTCTCTCATTAAATTAGGAGAGTCGTGGTGCGAAAAGATATAGATTTTGTTTTTTGCTTTGTTTGTGTCTCTAATAAATTTGTCTTCTGTTAGTTCTTTTAAAAGTTCGTTTGTTGGAACCGGAGATATTATTTTTTGCATTTTATTTTTATTAATAATTCTTCTAATTGTTTTGTTTTTTTGCAAGAGAGTATGTTTTTTCCCTAACATATTCAGTCCATTGATCTATAGTTTTTGATTTGTCGAGAAATAATTTATATGAAATAGGTTTGCCAATGTGCAAAACATTTTTTTTTGATTTTTGTTTAAACATTTCGTTTGGTAAAAAAAACATTTCAATATTAGCTTTTATACCGAAGAATTTTCTAATTTTTGCTAAATTATAAAAAAAGTTAGAGTTTTTCCCATCAATATGAACAGGTATAATATCTCTTTTATTATTAATTGCTTGTCGAATGAAGTTTTTTTGCCATTTTAAATCTTTTATTTTCCCTTTAATTTTTCGAGAACATAATCCTGCAGGAAAATATAAAATTTGTGATTCGGAACTGTATGCTTCATTAATATCATTAACTGCCTGTCTGCTTTGCTTACCATGTTTATTTATTGGTAGAAAAAGATTCCCGAAATTTTTAACATTTAATAATAAGTCGTTTACAGGAAATTTAATATTCTTGAAAAATTTTGATATTGCACTAATAAATATTAAGCCATCTAAACCGCCTAATGGATGATTTGATACAAAAATAAATCGTCCTGTTTTTGGGATATTTTCTTCACCGATTATTTCGTATTTAACTCCAAAGTCTTTTAATGCTTTATTTACAAAATCAAATCCATAAATTCCAGAATGTTTCTTAAGTGAATAATTAATTTCGTCTTGATGAATAATTTTTTTTATGAAATTAATTATAAATTTTGGAAGTGTTTTTAATAATCTTGGATTTTTTTTCTTAATAACACTTTCTATATCAATAGTTTGTGTTTTTTTTTGTGGCAATTCTGTTTCCATAAAAAATTATATCTTACGCTATGCGAAGATAATAAAAAAAATGCCTGCTTATTTAAAAAAAACACACTTTTTTGTAATATGTTGATATGCAGCGTATTGCGGTGAGTCTCGGTTTGTTTCGAAAAAAGTTATTAACAATTGTGTAAAAATATGGTAAAATGTGGTTGAAAGTGGTGAAAAATTTCTTATTTTTACATTTGATAAATATTTTGTAATGACAACATTTATAGGAGATTATCCATGTAAGGTAGATGCAAAGGGCAGAATAATGTTGCCGTCTGCTTTGAAAAGACAGATGAAATCATCTGTTGAGGAGAGGTTTGTCATTAAAAAAGATCTTTTTGAAAAATGCTTAATTCTTTTTCCAATTGAAGAATGGGAACGTCAAAATAGGATTATTCGTAGTAAAATTAATCCCTACAAAAAAGAGCATAATAAATTTTTAAGAGGTTTTTATAAAGGAACGGCTGAGATTTTATTAGATGGAAATAATCGATTTTTAGTTCCAAAACGATTGTTGGAAATTGTAGGAATAAATAAGGAAGTTATTTTGGCTGGTCAAGACGGGAAAATAGAAATTTGGGATAAAGAATTGTACGAAAATATTGTTGGTGACGAAGAAGATTTTGCAGTCTTAGCAGAAAAAATTATGGATGGGGAAATTGATCAATTTGACAAATAATGAAAGCATATCACATACCAGTACTTCTGAAAGAGAGTATTGAAGGCTTGAATATTAATCCTGAAGGTACTTATGTTGATGTTACATATGGGGGGGGTGGACATTCAAGCGAGATACTTAAGAAATTAACAACTGGGAAGTTGATTGCATTTGACCAAGACAGAGATGCTGTAGAAAATGTAATTAATGATGAGCGTTTGTTATTTGTTAACCATAATTTTAGATATCTAACGAATTTTTTAAGATATTATAATATCGGAAAAGTTGATGGTTTATTAGCTGATTTGGGTGTTTCTTCTCATCATTTTGATGTAGCCAAACGTGGTTTTTCGTATAGGTATGATGGTGAGCTTGATATGAGGATGAACCAAAAATCATCTATTTCGGCAAAGCACGTATTAAATGTGTATCACGAAAAACAACTTTATTCAATTTTTAAGTTATATGGAGAAATTAGTAACGCCTCAAAATTAGTTAATGTAATTGCAAACTACCGAAAAGATAATGAAATAAGAACTATTAATCAGTTTAAAGAAGTTATTAGTAGTTGTATGCCAAAAAATAAAGAGAATAAATATTTATCAAAAGTTTTTCAAGCTTTGAGAATTGAAGTTAATGGTGAAGTTGATTCTTTAAAAGATTTATTGATGCAATCGGGCAATGTTATTAAGAAGAGTGGTAGATTGGTAGTGATTACTTATCATTCAATTGAGGATAGATTGGTTAAAAATTACATAAAAAAGGGAAAGTTTGAAGGTGAGGTTGAAAAAGATTTTTATGGGAATATTCAGGTGCCATTTAATGCTGTTAATAAAAAAGTAATTATTCCTAACGAGGATGAAATTGAGACTAATGTAAGAGCAAGGAGTGCTAAACTTAGAATAGCTGAACGTTTGTAATAATTTTGAATATTACAAATTTGCAACAAGAATAAACGAGATATAAATAACAACTTGTGAGTGATTTTAATAACGATAAAACTTTTGAAGAATTAGATGCGGTTACTATCAATAACAAGAAAGGGTCTATTAAAGATTTTATTGGGGGTGGTTTTTTAACAAGTGAAAATGTTATTAAACAAATTCCTTATGTTTTGTTTCTTTTAGTTATTGCGATTATATATATCGGTAATCGATATCAGGCAGAGAAAATTGTAAGAGAAACTATTGCTCTTAAAAATGAAGTTAAGGAATTACGTGCAGAATCAATTACAACTACTTCGGAGTTAATGTACATTAGTAAGCAATCAGAAGTAGCGAAACTTGTAAAGGAAAAAGGTTTAGATTTGAAAGAGGCAGTAGTGCCTCCCAAGAAAATAGTTGTTGAAAAAGAGTAAGTCTTTTGTTTAATGGGAGTAAAAAAAGACATATTAGTAAGAGTTGGTTTTGTCTACATTTTAATGTTGTTATTTGCATTAGTTATAGTAGGTAGGCTTGGTTATTTGCAGACCATTGAAAAAAGCAAATGGGATAAAGCAAATACTCTTACCATGAAAGATATAACAATTGAAGCAAACAGAGGAGATATTTGTGCTGAAGATGGACGATTGTTGGCAAGTTCGGTTCCTTATTATGAGATAAGGATGGATTTAAAAAGCGAAGCTATTACAAATACAATTTTTAATAATAATGTAGATTCTCTTGCTTATTGTCTGTCACGATTATTTGCCGATAAAACAAAATCAGAATATAAAAGAGAGCTTATTAGTGCTAGATTTAGAGGAGAGCGTTACCATCTAATAAAGAGAAAAGTTAATTATAAGCAATTAAAAAAGCTTAAAAAGTTTCCATTATTTAGATTGGGTAGATATAGAGGCGGTTTTATTTATTCGCAAGAAAATAAAAGAATTCAACCTTTTGTAAATTTAGCTTCACGAACAATTGGGTATTTAAATAAAGGAGAGTCGGGAACAATTGTTGGAATAGAAGGGGCTTATGATAGAGATTTAAAAGGGGTAAATGGAGTAAAATTAATGCAGAAAATTTCATCAAATGTATGGATGCCAATAAAAGACGGTGATGAAGTAGAGGCTCAAGATGGGAAAGATATTATTACAACTATTGATATTAATATTCAGGATGTTGCTCAAAATGCTTTGCTAAATCAATTAAAAAAGCATGATGCTGGTCATGGTTGTGTTGTGTTGATGGAAGTTAAAACAGGTGAAATTAAAGCAATAGCAAATTTGACAAAAGATAAGTTTGGTAATTTTCGTGAAGAATATAATTATGCAATTGGAGAAAGTACCGAACCGGGTTCAACTTTTAAACTATCTTCTTTGATTGTTGCATTAGAAGATGGTTATGTAGATTTGGAAGATAGTGTAGATACAGATGGTGGAATTGTTAAGTATCATGGTTTTCCCGTGAGAGATTCGAAAAAGGGAGGACATGGAAAACTAACAGTTAAAGAGGCGTTTGAAGTTTCTTCAAATGTTGGTATTTCGAAAATTATTACAAAATATTATTCTAATAATGAAAAAAAATTTGTTAAGCGTCTTTACAGCATGCATCTTAACGAAATTACAGGCATTGAAATTTTGGGTGAAGGTAAGCCATATATTAAATATCCGGGCGACACATTATGGTCTGGTATTTCACTACCTCAAATGTCAATTGGTTATGAGATTAGGTTAACTCCTTTACAAATACTTACCTTTTATAACGCAGTAGCAAATGATGGTGTAATGGTAAAGCCAAAACTTGTTAAAGCAATTAAATATCATGGTGATATAACAAAGACATTTGATGTTGAAGTTTTAAATCATTCAATATGCTCAAAATCAACAATAAAAAAAGCAAAGAAAATGTTAGAAGGAGTTGTTGATCATGGTACAGCAAGAAATTTAAAAAATAATAATTATAAAATCGCAGGTAAAACAGGAACCGCACAAATTGCAAATAAGAAGTATGGATATAAATATCAATCAAAAGTAAGTTATCAGGCGTCATTTGTTGGTTATTTCCCGGCCGACAACCCAAAATATTCTTGCATTGTAGTTGTTAATGCTCCGTCAAACGACGTTTATTATGGGAATTTAGTTGCAGGTCCGGTTTTTAAAGAAATCTCAGATAAGGTTTACTCAACAGACATTAATTTGCATAGTGATATGAATAGCAGTTTTTTGGCAGATAATATTCCTTATTCAAAAAGTGGTTCCTGGAAAGATTTAGTGAGAGTATGTAGCGAATTAGCAATTCCTGTTTCTCAAAATAACATTAATTCAGATTGGGTTGTAACAACAAAAACAAATGAAAGTGTTTTATGCCAGAACAGGTTGATAAAAAATCTTCTTGTGCCAAATGTTAAGGGTATGGGGGTAAAAGATGCTTTGTTTATTCTTGAAAATATCGGATTAAAAGTAGTTGTTGAAGGTTCTGGCTTAGTAAAAGAACAATCAATACCTCCAGGCACAAGAATCAGAAAAGGAAAAGAAATAATTCTTAAACTTATATAATATATTGAAAGCTTTAAATAAAATATTACAAACAGTTAAGCTTGTCAAAATAATTGGCGACACAAACATTCTTATTTCTGATATAAATTTCGATTCCCGAAAAATTAGAAATGCTCAATTGTTTGTTGCATTAAAAGGTGCTCGGGTTGACGGTCATAATTATATTAATAAAGCAATTGATTTAGGCGCAGTAGCAGTTCTTTGCGAAGTATTACCTGATGAAATTAAATCTGAAATTACTTATATCCTTGTAAAAGACTCTCATTATGCATTAGGTTTAATAGCCTCTAATTTTTTTGATAACCCTTCAAGTAAATTACAATTAATTGGTGTTACAGGAACAAATGGCAAAACAACTATTGCAACTTTATTATTTAATTTGTTTAAGAAACTGGGATATAAAGCAGGACTAATTTCTACAGTTAATAACATTGTCGATAATGAGATTATTGAATCAACACATACAACTCCGGATGCCATTAAGTTAAATGAATTGTTAAGCACAATGGTTGATGTTGGATGTGATTATTGTTTTATGGAGGTGAGCTCTCATTCAATTGTTCAAAATAGAATTGCCGGACTTAATTTTAAAGGAGGTATTTTTACTAATATTACTCAAGACCATTTAGATTATCATAAAACATTTAAAGAATATATTAATGCAAAAAAAATGTTTTTTGATAATTTATCAAATTCATCGTTTGCACTAACAAACATTGATGATAGAAACGGTGAGTTTATGGTTCAGAATTGTAACGCTAAAAAATATTCATTTGCAATTCATTCATTTGCTGATTTTAAATGTAGCGTTTTAGAAAGCCATTTTGAAGGTATGTTGTTAGATGTTAATGGAATTGAATTGTGGACAAAGTTGATAGGAGATTTTAACGCATCTAATTTGTTGGCAGTGTATGCTACTGCAACTTTGTTAAATCAAAAATCAGATGAGGTTCTTCAAAATATTAGCAGCTTAAATTCAGTTAAAGGACGTTTTGAGTACATTCGCTCTGAAAAAGGGATTACAGCTATTGTTGATTATGCTCATACACCCGATGCATTAAAAAATGTTTTATCTACAATAAATCAAATTCGTTCGGGAAATGAGCAACTTATAACTGTAGTTGGTGCAGGCGGAGACAGAGATAAAACTAAACGGCCGATAATGGCAAAATTTGCTTCAGCTTTAAGCAATAAAGTTATTTTAACTTCAGACAATCCTCGCACAGAAAACCCTGAGGAAATTATTAATGATATGAAGAAAGGTATTGAACCTATTTTTGTTAAAAATGTGATTTCAATTACAGATAGAAGAGAAGCAATAAAAACAGCTTGTATGTTTGCAGAAAAAGGCGATATAATTTTAATCGCAGGCAAAGGACACGAGAATTATCAAGAAATTAATGGTGTAAAACATCATTTTGACGACAAAGAAATTATAAATAATTAATGATTTTCGGTTTGTAATTTTTACAATCATCAATCGAAAATCATCAATCGAAAATCT
>QMPG01000141.1 GCA_003648455.1 Bacteroidota bacterium | reverse complement strand
AATAAATTTTTTATCAAGGATGTTTGAATATTTTGAGATGTTTGGTTCAATCTCAGTAACAAAAAAGTTAAAATCATCAGTTAATGATTTGTCTGTTGTGTCGCAATTCATTTTAATATATCGCCACGCAAGGTCTTCTTCAAGAACAGAATCCAACTCACTCCTATCGCGCATCCATTTTTCCAAATCATTTATTGAATTAATATCTCGATTTTTTAGGTCGCGATAATACGAATCAATTGATTTCCATGATTTTATTTTCAAATCTTTTGAAACAAATTTCCTATTTTGCATGTGTTTATATTTTTACTATTAACCCTCTTTGAATTCTATAAAAACAAAAAAAGTATAACAAAAAAAATCGTTATACTTTAATTAATCATTATCTAAAATGTTTATTTGTCAGATTTTTTGTCATCAACAATTTCTGCATCATTATCATTCTCTTTTTCCTCTGATTTTTCATCTTCAAGTTTAATCATATCTAAACGAGATAAAAGATTATACCAGTTAACAACTTTTTTAATATCAGACACATAAACTCTTTCCTTATCGTAGTTTGGTATCATTGTTAAGAAAAAATCTTTTAAATCATCAGCAGATGATTTATGACTTATTGCAGGCTTACCTTCGAGCTTTTCATGCATCTTTCTTAATACATCTGCCAAAGGCATATCTTCGTCGTAGGTATAAATTGCAATATCTTCTAAAGCACTTACTTTAGCTGTTGAAAAGGCAGGGATTCTATTTTTTGTCTCAACATTCTCAACAATTAAACCTGTTTTTGTTCGAGAAACAAGTTTAAACAAACCTGCTTGTCCTGTAATTGATAAAATATCTTTTAAATACATATTGTTAAATTATTTTAGTGCAAATTTATTATTATGTTGTTAAAATCTAAACTTTTTTTAATAATAATTATTTTAAATTCGAAAATTACAGTGTGACTATGTTAAATAAACAATAAACAATTATAACTGTGCCTTACACCATACTTCTTTCTTTTTTAATTTTCTCGTATGCTTCATTTATTTTCTGAAATTTCTCTTTAGCATCTTTTTGAACGTCTTCGCCAAGATAACTCACTTTGTCGGGATGATATTTAACCGCCATTTTTCGATATATTTTTTTTATCTCATCGTTTGATGCTGCCTTGTCGACACCAAGAATTTTATAAGCAGAATCAACATCTTCATAAAACATTGATTTTATTGATTCAAAATCTTTTTGGTTAACGCCAATATAATAAGAAATTTTCTGAATTATTAACAACTCAGCAGGATGAATTTCCCCATCGGCTTTAGCAATACCAAACAACAGATGAAGCATTTGCAAACGCGATGAGTAATCTAAATTTTGTTTTATTTGAATACAAACTTGTTCAACAGGAATGTTTTGTTTAATAATATCGCGAAGCATACGAGTGGCTTCAGCAGCAGAATCTTTTCCAAAAGCCTTAATAAAATATTGTTTTACATAGTCGAGTTCTGATTTTAAAACCTTCCCGTCAGCTTTCATTACAGCTGCAACAAGCACTAACAACGAAGCTACAAAATCGCCTCTTGTAGTTGTTCGTGTTTGCTGTTGAAATGCTGTTGTATCAGACCCATCAATAGCAGAACCTATTGCAAAACCAATTATAGCGCCAATTGGGCCCAAAAAAGCCCAGCCTAATCCTCCGCCTATCCATTTTCCAAATTTACCCATTGTTATTATTTGTTTTTATTGTTTTTTATTTAAATATTTTATCATCATTTAATTGTTTGTTAATAATGACTATTTATGACAATCAACAACTCGAATTAATTATCATTTTTTTATGTAAATCTAAAACTTGTGGCAAAACTAATTTTTTATCATCATTAATAATAACAAAATCAGATTTTTTTATCCTTTCCTGTTCACTTATCTGAGAATTAATTCGTTGCACAACAGAGTTTCTCTTCATATTATTGCGCATCATAACTCTTTTTATCCTAACATCTTGAGGAGCAGAAACATTAATTACATAATCCATATTTTTATAAAAACCGCTCTCAATTAATATTGCAGCTTCAAGAATAACATATTCGCAGTCGGATTTATTTTGTGTAAAGCTTAAAAAATCATCCCAAACAGCAGGATGAACAATTGAATTCATTTTTTTAATATCTGATGAGCTATTAAAAATAATGTTGGCAAGGAATTCTTTATTTATCTCCGAAGAATTAAGATATATGTTATCTCCAAAATTCTCAATTAATTTTTTCCGCACTGTTTTATTTTCAATTAGAATTTTTTTTGCTTCATTATCTGCATTATAAACAGGTATATTCAATTGCTTAAAGATTTCGCAAATAATTGTTTTTCCCGAGCCTATGCCTCCTGTAATTCCAATTTTCAACATTATTTTTCAATTATATATTCAACTTGCATGGGAAAAAAACGAAGTGATTTAACGTTTTGAGGTGATTTTGTGATATTGATTTTAATTTTGGGACTATTAGTATCTATGGAATCATAGTTTATAATAGCTTCAAAATCTTCGGGCAAAATATTTTTATAGTCACTCAGCGACACAAGATAAGAAGCCGTAACCTTCCTTGGGAAAAGCCTTAACGAAAGGCTATCAGGTAAATTCAATATAGTTATAGGAATTTTTTTTATGTCTTCTGTAAACTTTTCTACCGGGATATTTACCTCTACTTTCTCTTTCGAAAATTTAACTTTATTAATTTTCATAAGAGAAATATCTCGTTTTATTGGTTTATTAATGTCTGAGAATTCTTTATATTCGGTTAAAATTGTGTCAATTGTATCAAGCATTGTATTTAAGCCTTTAATAACAATACTATCGGGCAAACAGCTTATCTTACCTGTTAGTTGACATTGTTTTTCGCAGTTTACTTTTACATTAGGCTTTACTGCAACCTTTTTTGAAATATAACTATCAAATCGAAAATATATTGTATCGGGTAATATTTCTAGAATTTTAATTTCTGAATTTATCTGCTTGTTAAGTTCATTTTTATGATTTTTTGTTACAAGATAAAAATACGATTTATTATTTTTTTTGAGTTTTTTTGAAAATGATTTTAAATTAATTATTAAAGGGAAAGTGTGTTGTGTCAAATTAAATTCTAACAAACGATAACCATAAGAGTTTATTTTTAAATTGAGTTTAGATGGAAGATTGCTAATTAATATTTTATTTTTAGGGTAGTTAATATATCGAACTGGATACTCAATAGTGGTTGTGTAATTTTTGCTTAAAGTATTGGTAAACCAAAAAAAGGCAGAAATAGCAACAAAAATTAAATATATTAAGATTTTTTTATCAACTCTCTTAAAATATCTTAGCTTAAAAAATCGGCAATATTTTATAAATGAATTCAATTTACAAATTTATTGAAATATAAATTATTAATGAAAAACACTAAGTTATAAAAAAACATAAAGCTGACAAAAAAGATTTTGTTTTTGTCAGCTTTATTAAAAATGAATGTCTTTTTTATTTTTTTTCTTCTAAAGCTGAAGAATCATTAATAATACCAGACTTATCAACTTTAATCCTCACATTTTCAGCAATCTCTAAAGTTACGGTAGTGTCTTTAATATCAGTAATTTTACCATAAATACCACCTATAGTTAATACTTTATCACCTTTTTTTAGAGAAGATCTAAAATTACGTACTTCTTTTTGTTTTTTCATTTGTGGTCTGATTAAAAACAAATAGAAGATAATGATGATTGCAAAAAGCATAAGGAATGACCCCAATGCGCCTCCTTGGCCTTTGCCTTGAGGTGCCATTAATAAAATGTTTAATAATTCATACATAATTAAAAAATTTAGTTTACTAAGTTAAAAAAAAAAATCTATTTTGGAATAATAACTTCTGCTGATATAGAAATTTCATTTCGATTTGGCTGAGTATTCGCCCATATAAATACTGTTTTGTGCTGTATTCCATTACGTCTTTCGCTGTTAAATACTACCTCAATAGTCCCTTCTTCTCCGGGAGCTAGAGGGTCTTTCGAAAATTTAACAACAGTACAGCCACATGTTGCTTTTATTTCTCTAATAATCAAGTCAGAACCTCCGGTGTTTTTATATTTAAAAGTATGCGATACTTTTTCGCCTTGAATTATAACACCGAAATCGTGTGTGTCATTAGCAAATTCAATTTTTGGCAACGAGCTGTCATCATATTCCCCTGATGCTGTAATTGGATTGTTAACAATATCAGTGGTTACTATTTTTTTTTCTTTTTCAGAATTCCCGTTATTATTACAACTTGAAATTAAAAAAAGAACAAATACTGCTAAAAATAAAGTTATTTGTTTCATTTTAAAATTAAATAATTTTTATTACTTATTGTGTTAAAATATATCCTAATAAATAACTGAAAAACAATTAATTTATTGCATTAATCCCCTTCCGGCTTTTACAATTTTATTTTCCTCTTGTAATTTACTAATAATTTTATCTAAAACCCCATTAATAAACACACTGCTTTTATCTGTGCTATAAAACTTACTTATCTCAATATATTCATTTAAAGAAACTTTTACAGGTATCGAAGGAAACTCAACAATCTCTGTAATAGCTGTTTCCATTATTAATTTATCCATAAAAGCAATCCTTTCAAAATCCCAATTCTTTGTGAATTCATTAATAAATATCTTATTTTTCTCATGATTTGATATTGTCTTGTAAAATAATTTCTTTACAAAATCTTTATCTTCTTCATTTTTAAATATCGACATTATTGATTTGTACTCATCATGATTCTCTTTAAAACCATTTATTGTTTTAATAATCATACTTACAACAAATTCAATATCGTCGTTCCAGTAAATACTTTTTTCTTCAATTATTTGTGAAATAAATTCAGAATTAACAATAATATTTGCAAAAACATCAATAACAAACTGTTTATCTTTATCAAAACTGTGCTGCTCATCATTCATATAGGTTTCATAAATACTCGATTGAATGATGTTGTTATAAAGTTGCTTTATTAATTCAGGATTTTCAACCCAACTTATTTTATTATTTAAAATATATGAATTAATACTTTTATTTTTTTCTAACAGATTAATAACCTTATTGTCAATAAATCTTGTATTAGGGTTTAAATCCTGAGGAGTAGGAATTCTTTTCTGTTTTGCGAGGTTTATTTTTTCTTCTGCATAATTCTTTATATCAACAATTAAAAGTAATAATAAAATATAAAGATCATAGGTTTTGTTTATACTGAAAAATAAATCATTTTCGAATTTTTTTTGAGATTTATCATCAGATTTAAAATAAGCATATAATATCATTATAGCTTTAATACGTAACAAATGCCTGCTAATCATAAAAAAAACTTTAAATAAAATTAAAAAAATTGCGTGTAAAATTAAACTAAATTTACTACATAATTGTTATAAATATTAAATTAATTCACTGTTAAAAAAAAAATATTTAAAATTGTTTTATTAGTAATTAGTTTTTATAAATTTGTCCTAATAATTTTTAATTGTCACTAAACTTAATAATGATGGAAGGATACGAAAAAAAAGAAAAAGAAAACGAAAGAGAAAGAGATGAAATTTTTTCGAAAGCCGTTAGAGCAGGGCGACGAACTTATTTTTTTGATGTTAAAGCAACTCGCAAAAATGATTATTATTTAACTATTACTGAGAGTAAAAAACAATTTGACCAGGATGGACGTTTCCATTTTGAAAAACATAAATTGTTTTTATACAAAGAAGATTTCGAGAAATTCGCCGAGGGCTTAAACGAAGTTGTAGATTATATTAAAGAAGAACAACCGGGAATGATTGAAGACAATAATGAAGAAGAAAACAAATTAGTTAACGAATTTACTGATGTTAAATTTGAAGATTTGAAAGATAAGGAATAATTCTAAAATTTGAATATACAAAACCCCGACTAATTATTATTGGTCGGGGTTTTTGGTTTTTTTTAAGTTATATATTGGGGAAAGAAGGAGATAACGATGGCAATATGAAATTTTGGGCATTTTTAAACTCAAATCTTTCAATTTAATATATCGTTTATTTATTGTTAATTTGCTCATATTCACCACTTTCTGCCCAATTTTTTATATTGCGTGTTGTATGCTGGGCATTATTCATTTTATTAAAAAAATAGATTTATTCCAATAGCCGAACTAAAGATTTTATTAACCATAACTTCCTTTGATATGATTCCATACCATAAATATGTATCTACGGTTCCTAATTCAAAATACAGGTCAACCCCATTTATTATCTTTGAATTAATAAAATCCTTATGAACAGATGCTCCAATAAAAAAAGTAAAATGAAAAGCATTAGTGCTATAATAGCCTTTAGGATATTTATCAGGAAGTTTAAGAAATGAATTATTTCCCGTTTCAAAACTTGCTGTAAAACCAGTAATCGGAGATAAAGTGATTTCATTAATTTTTTCGGTAAAAGTCGGGAATGTATTTTTAATAGTAATTGTGTGTATTTTTTCTGCTTTTGATATCGATACTGGTACATATCCATATAATAATTCTGAATACAAGTGATTGCTGAGAAATTGATAACCAAATCCGACAGAAAAAAAACCTATATTTCCTGCAAACTGAACTTTTGCATAATCTGGGAAATACCAAGTTTTATCCTTTGTTAAAGTAGAATCTTGAGCGAAAGCATTGGAGAAAGATAATAATGCAATAAATAGTGTAAATATATTTCTAACTTTCATTTATAGTTCTATTAGTTCAATATTAAAAGATTTATTATGCACATTTACAATACAATATGTTGGTTTTTTAAGCCAAGGCACTGTTAAATAATTTACACTATCTTCATAAATCTTTCCAAAGGAATAACTGTGAATATGTCCGTGTATTGATAATGAAACATTATTTTCTTGCATTAATGATTTATATGTTTGTTCCATATCACTGTCAAATTGGTCAGTAAAAGGAGGAATATGGGCAATTACAAATACTTGTTTGAAGAATGCATTGTCAGTTAATTGGGTTGATAACCAACCAAAATCAGGATTCTTGTTACTTTCCCAAACTACATCATCAAAAATCACAAATTTGTTATGATTAAATTCAAAAGAATAATTATAATCACCAAACATTTGTTTATATACGATTTCTCCATTTGAATTATAATCATGATTTCCAATAACTGTTAGATAAGGTTTATTAAGATTTTTCATTATACTATAAAAAATCTCATATTCTTTTAATAATGCTTGGTCTGCAATATCACCACCAAAGATTACAAACAAAATGTCATTTTTTTTATTTATATCATCAATTACATTTCGTAGATTGCTGTAATGATAATGATTGTCGGTAACAAACGCAAATGAAAAAGTATCGGAATCTATTTGAATATCCTTAATTAATTGTAAGTTCTTAGCAGTAGTATTTTTGCATTCTTCTTTAACATTTGCATCATAAGGGCTAAATTCAAATATTTTGTCACAAGCCATAAAAAGGATTATTATGCCTAATATTGCTATAATTTTATTTATTTTTAATAATGTCATATTTTGATTTTTATATCAAATAGTTTTTTATTCTATTTTCTTTTTGTTTCAATTTTATAAGTTTATTTCAATGTACATTAGGTCTTTGTTGCCTTGCATACAACGATGGCAATATGAAATTTTGGGCATTTT